>CALGHW010000245.1 GCA_937916075.1 uncultured Prevotella sp. | reverse complement strand
ACTTTATGCTGAGATGCAGCTTATCTTATGCAAAGATAATGCAAGACGAGCGCAATACAAAACAAAAAGGCGAAGACTTTTTGGGTTTTTATTGCCAAACCGCCGCCTCTCTTTGCTCAAAGGCAGGGTAAAATCCAAGAGACAGGCACAAGCTGACGGCAACAAAACGACACATAACAATAAAAAAGAAGAAAGAAAAATGACAAAGCTAAGCGTAAACATCAACAAGGTAGCCACTATCCGCAATGCCCGGGGGGCCAACAATCCCGATGTACTGAAAGTGGCACTCGACTGTGAGTCGTTCGGAGCACAAGGTATCACGGTGCATCCTCGCCCCGACGAGCGCCACATACGCTACCAGGACGTAAGGGACATACGGCCGCACATCACCACCGAGCTCAATATCGAGGGCAACCCGATAGACAAATACATTGACCTCGTGCTGGAGGTCAAGCCGACACAAGTGACACTGGTGCCCGACGCCGACAACCAAATCACGTCAAACCACGGATGGGACACCAAGGCCAACAAGGGATTCCTGACCGACGTCATCGGACGCTTCAAGGAAGCCGGCATACGCACCTCCATCTTCGTAGACCCCGACGTGGAGATGGTGGCCTGCGCCAAGGAGTGCGGCACCGACCGGGTAGAGCTCTACACGGAGCCTTACGCCGCCAACTATGAGCGCGACCGCGAGGCCGCCATCGCTCCCTTCGTGGCCGCCGCCGAAGAGGCCAAACGCATCGGACTGGGCCTCAACGCCGGACATGACCTGAGCCTGGTCAACCTGCATTACTTTCACCAGCGCATACCTTGGCTCGACGAGGTAAGCATCGGCCACGCACTCATCTGCGACGCACTCTACATGGGACTGCACAATACCATCCAAAAATACCTGGAGGCCCTAAAGTAAGCCCACCCGGAATCCATCCATCACACAACATAAAAAGAAGAAAAAACTTATGGTATACGAATTTCTGGCCAACGGCTTCGAAGAAGTGGAAGCCCTGGCACCTGTGGATATCCTGCGCCGCGGCGGCGTGGAGGTGAAGACCGTCAGCGTGACGGGCAACGAATATGTGGAGTCGGCACACGGCATCACCATCAAGGCCGACCTGACCTTCGAGCAGGCCGAACTCGAACAGGCCGAACTGCTGATGCTGCCCGGCGGAATGCCCGGCGCCACCAACCTGAACGACCATGAGGGCGTGCGCCGCGCACTGGCCGCCCAAAACGCACGCGGTGGAAAAATAGCCGCCATCTGCGCCGCCCCGCTCGTGCTGGGCTCTCTCGGGCTGCTGAAAGGCAAGCGGGCCACCTGCTACCCGGGATTCGAGCAGTATATGACCGGCGCCACCTACACCGCCGAACTGTTTACCGTGGACGGCAATATCACCACCGGACGCGGACCGGCCGCCACCCTGCCATACGCCTATGCCATCCTGGCCTCGTTTGTGGGAGAGGAGAAAACGGCCGAGGTGCGCGACGGCATGATTTACACCCAACTGATGAAAGAGGCGCAAGACTGATATGGACTATGTCATCATTGTAGCCGGCGGCAAAGGACTGCGCATGGGCAGTCCACTGCCCAAACAGTTTCTGCCCGTGGGCGGCATGCCCGTGCTGTGGCGCACCATCATGCGGTTTCATGAGTATAACCCGCTGCTGAACATTATCGTGGTGCTGCCCGAAGACCAACAGGAATTCTGGCACAGCCTCTGCCCGATGGAGGAAATGGGCTTCAGCTACCAACTGGCCAACGGAGGGACCACCCGCTTCCACTCCGTAAAAAACGGCCTGGACCTGATACCCGACGACGCACAAGGCGTGGTGAGCGTACACGACGGGGTAAGGCCTTTCCCGGCTGTCAGCGTCATCCGTGACTGTTATGAGACGGCCCGACGCACAGGAGCCGCCATTCCGGTCATACCGGTCATCGAGACCTTGCGACATGTCAACGGAACAACGGTGCCGAGAGGCGACTACCGACTGGTACAGACACCACAGGCCTTCGACATCCAACTGCTCAAAGCCGCCTACCGACAGGATTACACCGACGCCTTCACCGACGACGCCTCCGTGGTAGAACACGCGGGACATTCAATAACCCTCGTGGAAGGCAACCGTGAAAACATCAAGATTACGACACCTTTCGACATGAAGGTGGCCGACATCCTCGTGAAATAGACTTCAGCCCCCTCTCACACACACCATGGACATCCTTGCACAAGACATACAATACCTCCCTGGGGTTGGCCCCAACCGAAAGAAGATGCTGAGCGCAGAACTGGGCATCAGCACCTTCGGCGACCTGCTGGACAATTATCCCTACAAGTATGTGGACCGCAGCAGGGTGTACACCATCCGGGAGGTGACGGGCGAGATGCCCTTCGTGCAGATATGCGGCAAGATACTCAGTTTCGAGACCTTCGAGATGAGTCCACACAAGCAGCGGGTGGTGGCCCACTTCACCGACGGCACTGGCATCATGGACCTGACCTGGTTTAACGGCGGGAAATATGCCAAGCAAAACTACAAGATAGGCACACGCTATATCGTGTTCGGCAAGCCTACTGTGTTCAACGGCCGTGTCAACGTGGTGCACCCCGACATCGACCCGGCCGAAAACATGGAACTGTCCGCCATGGGCCTGCAACCTTATTACTCCACCACCGAAAAAATGAAGAAGGGCGGACTGACCTCCCGCTCCATCGAACGGCTCACCAAGAGCCTGCTCGAACGAATCAAGACGCCAATGGCCGAGACCCTCCCCCCCTTCATGACCCAGCGTCTCCACCTGATGGCACGCGACGAGGCGCTGCGCACCATCCATTATCCCAAGAACGCCAAGCAACTGGAACAGGCCCGGCTGCGCCTCAAGTTTGAGGAGCTGTTCTATGTGCAGCTCAACATCGTCAGGTATGCCAGCGACCACCGCCGCAAATACCGGGGCTACCCCTTCCCGCGTATCGGCCGACTCTTCAACGACTTCTATCACCACAACCTTCCCTTTGCCCTGACCGGAGCCCAGAAACGGGTGATGCACGAGATACGCGCCGATGTGGGCAGCGGCCGACAGATGAACCGGCTGCTGCAAGGCGACGTGGGCAGCGGCAAGACCCTCGTGGCCCTGATGGCCATGCTCATCGCCCTCGACAACGGCTTCCAGGCCTGCATCATGGCACCCACAGAAATCCTGGCCGAACAGCACTTAGAGACCATCCGGACCTTCCTCAAAGGGATGGATGTGCGTGTGGAACTGCTCACCGGCATTGTGAAAGGCAAACGGAGAAAGGAGGTGCTGGAAGGACTGCAAGACGGCACGGTACAGATTTTGGTGGGAACACACGCCGTGATAGAGGACACTGTGCAATTCGCACAGCTCGGCCTGGTCGTCGTCGACGAGCAACACCGCTTTGGCGTGGCCCAACGGGCCAAACTGTGGAGCAAGAACGACAATCCACCACACGTCCTGGTGATGACCGCCACACCCATTCCCCGCACGCTGGCCATGACCCTGTATGGCGACCTGGACGTGAGTGTCATCGACGAGCTGCCGCCCGGCCGCAAGCCTATCGTCACCCAGCATGTGTTTGACAGCCAGCTGCCCAAGCTCTATGACAGCATCCGCCGGCAGATACAATTGGGCCGGCAGGTGTATATCGTGTTTCCGCTCATTGAGGAAAGCGAGAAGACAGACCTCAAAAACCTGGAAGACGGCTATGAGATGCTGCGCCAGGTGTTTCCGGAGTTCAGCATGAGCAAGGTGCACGGCCGCATGAAGCCCAAGGAAAAGGAAGAGGAAATGCAGAAGTTTGTCTGCGGCGACACCCAGATACTGGTGGCCACCACGGTGATTGAGGTGGGCGTGAATGTGCCCAACGCATCGGTGATGGTCATCCTCGACGCACAGCGTTTCGGACTCTCCCAGCTCCACCAGCTCAGAGGACGCGTGGGCCGGGGTGCCGACCAGTCATACTGCATCCTGGTCACCACCTTCAAACTGAGCGAGGACACCCGCAAACGCATCGACATCATGTGTGAGACCAACGACGGATTCCGCA
Source organism: uncultured Prevotella sp. (assembly GCA_937916075.1). GTDB lineage: Bacteria > Bacteroidota > Bacteroidia > Bacteroidales > Bacteroidaceae > Prevotella. The sequence goes on along the minus strand of CALGHW010000245.1, from coordinate 6,717 downwards.
TCGCCGAAGCCGACCTGAAACTGCGCGGCCCCGGCGATCTGGAGGGAACCCAGCAAAGCGGCATGGCCTTCGACCTGAAAATAGCCGATATCGCACGCGACGGACAACTGGTACAGCTGGCACGCGACGAGGCACAACACATCATCGAGCAGGACCCCAACTGCGAAAAAGCAGAATACGGCCTGCTGTGGAACCGGCTGCGCGAACTCCGCAAAACAGATATCAATTGGTCGGCCATCTCTTAAAAATCGCAAGAGATTGAAAGCCATTATGTTAAATATCGCACAAATTGTGTTAATCAGACACCATATTTGCAATATTTTTGCTATCTTTGCAACGTTCGCATTACAAAATGGGATTTTAACTCACTTTTAATTGGATTGTAATTAAGGTGACACCCCATCTAATTGTGTGTTTTCACACAGCCAAACTGAATAATTTTATATGATAATTAAGAAACTTAAGACTATCGCCATTTTGACATTCATGGCCGTCAGCACCCTTCCGGTGACAGGACAGGACTTGCTGGCCCGCCAAGCACCCATAGACAGAAAAATGAAAGCAGTAGACTCTATTGCTCTCCATAGAATCATCCAAAGCGAACAAGCCGAGTCGCCCGCCTCCGACCTATACGAGGACTGGAGCAACCGCTACGCACACCGCGCCACTGCCCTGCCCGACTCCTTCCGCATTGACCTTCGCCGCTTCTGCATGCCGACGCCCAGCCGTGTGATCACGTCAAACTTCGGCAGCCGCTGGGGACGCCAGCACAAGGGGCTGGACATCAAAGTATATATCGGCGACACCATCCGCGCCGCCTTCTCCGGCAAGGTGCGCATCGTGAGATATGAGGCCGGCGGATACGGCAACTATGTAGTGATTCGCCACAACAACGGCCTGGAGACCATCTACGGACACATGTCAAAGCAACTGGTCAATGAGAATGAAGAAGTAAGAGCCGGCGACCCTATCGGACTGGGCGGCAACACAGGCCGAAGCACAGGTTCGCACCTGCATTTCGAGACACGCCTTTGTGGCGTGGCCCTCAACCCGGCCCTGATGTTCGACTTCAAAAACCAAGATGTAACAGGCGACTTCTATACTTTCCGTCGCAGCTCGTATGACAACGAGTCACTGGCCGCCACCAAGTTGCGTGGCGTAAGCGGAAAGAAGAACGGCCGACAGGATTCTGACGACGACGACATCGAGCTGTCTACCGCCGCACCCGCAGCAGTATACGCCATGGATGTCCGCTTCCACAAGGTGTCATCGGGAGAGACGCTCCAGTCTATCGCCCGGAAACGTGGCACAACGGTTGACGCACTCTGCAAGCTGAACCATATCGGCAAGAACATCCGTTTGATGCCGGGACAGATTCTGAAATACAACTAAAAAAGAAATAAAAAGGCATCGGGAGGTGCCATACATACCCAAAGACACGCAGCAACAGAAAGCTCGACAGCGATGCACACTGGCACGCCATCCGCTTCCTGTTGCTGCGTTTTTTTTCGTCTTGCCTCACATCATTATATATTCCGGATGATTTGCTGCAACAGGTAAGTAGCATTCTGATTGCGGGCCACACCGGGCGTAATCTTATAGGTATAGGTTATCTTGTCGGCAAGCTTTATCTCAAAACAATAATTATGGAAGCGGTCTGGCCTGTGGTCGGCCATTTTGGAGAGCTCCAAGTCATGAGTGGCTATCACGCCGGTCACCGGCAACGACGAGATAGCCTCCAAAAACATACGCGAACCATTGAGCTTGTCGAGCGAATTGGTACCCTTGAGAATTTCATCAAGGATAATCAGTGTGCGGCAATGGTGCTTGCAACTCTCTATCAACTGGCGCAACCGGAGCAATTCGGCATTGAAATAGCTGATACCATGGGCCAGGTCATCACTGGTGCGCATACTGCTGAAGAGCGAGAAAACCGACACACGCATCCGCCGGGCAAACACCGGCATGCCGGCCATCGCCAGGATATAGTTGACACCGAGCGAACGGAGGAAGGTACTCTTGCCGGCCATATTGGCACCCGTAACAATATAATAATGGCGGTCTGTGACAACAAAATCATTGGGCACGGCTTGTCTGCCCAAGAAAGGATGGGTAAGCCCTTCGGCCTCAAACACCACACGGTCGGCCTCAACGACCTCGGGCTCACGAGCTTCAGGATGGTTATAGCAGAATGTGGCCATCGACACGCGGGCATCCATCTCGCTCACAGTCGCTATCCATTGCGCCACATCGCTGATATAACGGCGCTGCCAGTACAAGAACCGACGCACCAAGAAATAGTCGCTGAGCAACAGGGCGTCAAACAGCATCATGCCCAGGACATTGCCCCGGCGGTCCAGCCCGTCGATAATCTTCTCCAAAGCCACCAAGGAGCGCAAGGCTCCTGTATCGGGATTGTCAAGCACCTCGACCAACTGGCGGTTAAGCCGGGCTTCTGGCTGCAACTGCACCATCAGACGCATCAGGCGGACATACTGTTTGAGCTGGCTGTGCAACCGGCCCACTCCCTTGGAAGCCAGCCTCAACGGTTTGGAACAAAGCAGATAGACACAGAAAAACTGTATCGTAGCCCACCATACCGGTACCTGTGAACTCAGTGGTGTCAAGAAGGCCAACACCACCGACACCCAAAAGCCGACACAGCCGGCCCAGGCCAATCCACAAACCACAGGCGACAAGGGCCACGACGGTATTTGCGTGGCACGCATTGCCTCCAAAGCCTTCAGGATATCGGCCGTGCGGATACGGTCACGCTGTCCGTGACTCATCCACCGAGTGCGCCAAGCCTCCTGCCGCGCCAATTCGAGAATGGCCGTGCGCCGGGCTTCCAGGGACTCCGCCGTAGGGACGGGGCTACTCTCGCCTGCGGCACAGTCCTTGACAGGACCCAACGCACAATGGGACAAGCAGTCGGCCAGACGGTCGGCCCCACCCGTGGTGACACAACGCGCCATCCGGTTATAAAGAGACTGCGCACCAAAGATGTCCATGTCATAAGTATATTCATGCTGCGGATTGACATACCGGCCGCCATCGTCAAGACCGGAAAAGTCGCCATCCAGGGCTTTCAGTTCCTTGCTGTACACACTGCACACATTTTGCGTCTGCTCCATCAAGTCACTTCCCTGTCCGTCCTTGCGCCGGGCCCAAAGATAGCCCGCCAGCATCAATACGGCCAAGCCTATCCACAAAGACATACCCGAAGCCACCGTCGTGGAAAGCACAAGGCATCCCAAGGCGGCAATGAATGTGGCCAACTGGACTGTCACCCAGACACGTCCCTGGCGACGCAACGCTTGCAGCCGGAGCGTGTAACGCTCCAGCTGCGCTTCATAGAAAGCTCTCAAATCTTTATCCATACAATCGTTTTTTTACCTTCATGCTTATGAGAGGCGGCATCCGCCCCCTTTATCCTTTCTCAAAAGTATCGCCGTGAAGCTCCATCCCTATGCGATTATTTCAATCGCTGAAGAATCACGGTGAAACGGCTTCCCTTACCCACTTCCGACTCTAACTCAATACGACCGTGAAGCCGCTCGACAATGACTTTGGAAAGGGAGAGGCCAAGACCAGTGCCTTGCTTAAACTCGTCTGATTTATAGAAACGCCCAAACACCAGCCGCTGCTCAGCTTCGGAGATACCGATACCGGTATCCTCCACATACAGCGCCACCTCACCGGTATCCCGACAGACCTCCCAGCCCAAGGTAATGGTACCTTGCGGGGTGAACTTACAAGCGTTGGTTATCAGATGGTTCAGCACATGCTGCAACCGCTTCTCATCCACCAGGATGCGGGGATTGCCAGCCCCCTTCTTCAAGGCAAACTGCAGATGGTTGGGTATCTGGAAGCGGTTGACCTGATAGACGTTGTCCATCCACTCGGCGACATTCACCTCCTTGAACTCAAATTTCATGTCGCCCGACTCAATCTGCGACAGTTCCACCACATCATTGACCAACTGGAGCAGCAGCGACGTGTTGTGCTCAATGTCCTCCACAAAGGCCGCCATCTCATCGTCCGACAGCTCGTCGTGCTGCTGGGCTATCAAGGTGGAGAAGCCCACAATGGCGTTGAGCGGCGTGCGTATCTCATGGCTCATGTTTTCGATAAACGACTGCTTCAGCTCCACTTCCTGGGCCAGTCGGCGCGCCTCGTTGGCTATCCGTTCGCTCTCCACCGCCTTCTGGCGTGCTACATCCAGTTCCTGTTCACGCCGCTTGATGTCCGAGATGTCAATCAGCAGGCCCACCGTCTTACGCTGTCCTTCAGGCGTAATCAAGGTGGTACAGCGTATCTCCCACCAGCTGGGCTCACCGTTGCCAAAGTCATACTCACACTGGAACGTGTGCTGGCCCGGAGAGCGTTGCTCCTTGACAAAGTTGATAAACCGCTCCCTGTATTCGGGCACGATAAACCACAAGCCACGGTTGTGATTCACATCCCATATCTGTTCGGCCAGCTGGGTATCCCTGAAAAACTCTTCCGATATTTTCGCCTTCCCGTTTTCCGCCACCCAGGCATAGGTGCGGCTGCCCAGGATAGACAGGCTCAGATTCTCACGCTCTTCCTCCAGCTGGCCATAGGTTTGTCTGCGGCGGCGCAGCTCCCGCCGATACAGTACAAACAGATAGATGATAAGCAGCACGCCCAAAGTACCCGCCCCGTGCACAATGGCCAAATAAGCCATCGGATGGCTTTCCTTAAACGGGATGTTGATTACCTTCACATAAGAAGGCAGATGCTGGAACAGCCTTTCACGCCCCTTCATGTTGTGGGCGTTCCAGTCAACCACATATTCCTTGGGCGACACCTGGACGGGGATAAGGCCTGGTTGCACCTTGTCCACCAATATTCTCCGGGCCAGCTCGGCCTCCTTTTCGGCCGTCATTTCCCACGTGGTAAAATAGCCGCCAATCACCTTTGAATCGGGCCCCATGTCGAAATTCTCGTCTAATGCGGTAAACAAGAAGGCATTGACCATTCCGACTATAACCCTTGAGCCGCTCTCGTTCTTGAGCAACAGATAGTTGAAGCTGTTGCCGAATTTGCTCATCATGAAGAAATAATTCTGCGCGCCCTGCACCTTCCGTTCCGCCATGGTCACTTCCTCTGACCGGACCGATTTCTGCCGCTGCGCCACCTCTCCGTCGCTGGCCATACGCTCTGAATGACGCAGCGAGAGCGACGTGAGGGACAAGATGGCGCTGGGCCGCTTGCGGATATAGGCAAGAGAATAGTCCCAGTGCAAATTATTGATAATCTCAGGATGGCGAGCCAACTGTCTGTCGGCCAAGGCCAAGGTCTGACGGTCCAGGAAGGAGTCGTCTATCTGGGTGATGACCCGTCCACATTGGGTCAGCTCGCGAATAAAACGGAGGTTGGCCGGTATGTCAATGCTGTCGTGCAAGCCGGTTATATTATGATAAGGCGCATATTTGTCCAGCAGTTTCTTGTTGGGAAAGCGGACAGCCCCAAACACGATGGGTACCTCGCGCAGCAAAGGATTGTAGGTGGACAAGAGCGAATAGGTGGCCTGGTCGCCATTGACGATAATCAGGTCTGGACGGCGGCGGCCGGTCCAGGACGACACGGCAGAGTCCATCCGGTTAATCTCGTCGCGTTCGAAATACTGTTCACAGTTCAGGTAGAAGGTATTGATTTTGGCATGGATGCCTTTCTTCCTTAACGAGGAAGTCAGTTGCTGGCCATATATGCCATAGGGTTTGTAACCGGACTCATTAGACTGGATGACCCATACCGTATACTGCTCTTTGCCCATGCCTCTTGTAAGCACTATCCAGTATAGGCCGCCTATTACAGCGATTGCCAGCGCAAATAGTCCCGCCATCAAGCCATAGTCTTTCCACGCTTTACCTATATGTCGAAAATATTTCATTATCGTCGTTTTTTTTCTTTATTAAGACCTTCACACCGCACGCGGGAATTTGCCTAAATCCCCACGACATGACTTCCAGCCCAACCGTCAGTTGAATATGTACCTCACTCCCAACTGCAACTGCCAACACTGTGACGTGTTGTAGTTGTAGTCGAATGACTTGTAGAAGAGTTTGGTCTCGCCGTCATTGTCCGTGTAAGAGCTCATCTCATAAACCGGCTGCCGCTGCGTGACGGTCTGTCCGCCTACAGTCGTTTCCTTGGTCTGATAGTGAGCCAGGCGCAATGGAGTCAAAGCCCCTCCTATATAAGTCTTGGCCACGCCCCATGTGGTTTTCAGGAGATTACCCACGTTGAGCAGGTCGATATTGAGTTGCAGTCGATTCATGGCGCTCCCCACTTTCAGGCGGAACTCACGGGTGACGTGCAGGTCAAACCGGTTGTACCAAGGCGTATAGGCCGTGAAGCCCTTGGCATATTCGCCTTTGTGGCGGCTCAGGTAAGGGTCTTGGTTGACAAAAGCCCAAAAGGCCTCACGCTGCTCGTCGGCCGTAAACGTGCGCTCGCCCACCTTCTTGTCGGCAAAGAGCAGCTCGTCTTTCGAGGCCGGGATATAGAGCAGGTCATTGGTATAGCCGTCATTGTTGAGGTCGTTGGCATACATAAACGACCCGCAACCGCCATGCCGCCCTTCATAGAAGAGGGTCACGGAAATGGCGTTGTGCTTATTGTATTCGTGGCGGAAGGTGGCCATGCCCATCAGTCGGCCCGGCGAGGCGAGGCCACGCATTCCTCCCA
>CALGHW010000244.1 GCA_937916075.1 uncultured Prevotella sp. | reverse complement strand
TCGGAAGGGATGTTCCTCTACGCAAAAACTGTGCACTTCTATCTTGAATGTTTACCTAAACTTATTCAAAGTTAGTGCAAATGAGCGACATGACAAAATGAACTCGTTCATTTTTCATGTCCGAGTGCCGCCTAAACTTATTCAAAGTTAGTGCAAATGAGCGACATGACACGATTGCGACCAACGGGCAGCAATCTTCAGAACTCGTTCATTTTTCACGGAAAATAATATGAAAGAGACGTGTCTTTCTCGCTCATTTGCAGTATCTTTGCACCGTCTAAACATTAAAGAAGAGAGGATTAGTTATGAAAATTGGCGTATTTTGTTCGGCCAACGACCATCTGGACCCAGACTTCTTCACCCTGACAGAAGAGCTGGGACAATGGGCTGCTGAGAACGGACACACGATTGTATTCGGAGGAACAGACAAGGGACTGATGGACTGTGTGGCACGCGCCGCCCACGAGGCCGGAGGAATGACTATCGGCATGGTGCCGAGCAAGGTGGAAGAGGGCGGACACGTGAGCCGGTGGCTCGACGTCCACATCCCCTGCGACAACCTGTCGGACCGCAAGGATCTGATGATGGCCCAGAGCGACCTTTTCATCGTGCTGCCCGGCGGCATCGGCACGCTCGACGAGCTGTTTACCGTGGCTGCGTCGGCCAGCATCGGCTACCACCGCAAGCCCCTCATCGTCTACAACATGAAGGGATTTTGGAACTCACTTGTCACCCTGCTCGACGACCTTACCCAAAAAGGGGTCATCCGCGGTGACTGGCAACGGATTATCCAGGTGGCCGACACCCTGGACGACATCAAGAAAATCATGGCGCAATAAGATAAAAAGTACAAAAAGAGCGGGTTCTTTTTGTACTTTTTCCATTTTGCACTATCTTTGCACCAGATTGGCTGCATCTCAGCATCATATCCAAGCAGGCTTGGCATGCTGCGTACGGGTTTGCGCAATCTCAAACAAAAGGATTATCCAACAACGAAATATGCGTAAAGTAATAGGCATCGGGGAGACAGTCCTCGACATCATTTTCAAGGACGACCAGCCCATCGGGGCTGTGCCGGGAGGCTCTGTGTTCAACGGCATCATCTCGCTGGGCCGCACAGGGGTGAACACCACCTTTATCAGCGAGGCGGGCAATGACCGCGTGGGAGAGAAAATTATCAGGTTTCTGAAGGAAAACGGCGTCAACGCCGACAATATCAATGTCTATCCGGACAGCAAGTCGCCCATCTCGCTGGCCTTCTTGGACCAGGACAACAATGCCGACTATATTTTCTATAAAGACCATCCGCACGACCAGCTCGACTTCACCTATCCCGACGTGCAGCCCGACGACATCGTGATGTTCGGCTCCTACTATGCCGTCAACCCCGTCATCCGCCCGCAGGTGCAGGGATTCTTGGAGTATGCGCGGGGGCGTGGGGCCATCCTCTACTATGATGTCAACTTCCGCTCGTCACACCAAAACGAGGTCATCAAGGTGACCCCCAACATCCTGGAGAATCTGGAGTATGCCGACTTTGTGAGGGGCAGCCGGGAGGACTTCAGCATCATGTTCAAGAAGAATGATCCCGACACGGTATACCGCAGCGAGATAGCCTTCTACACCAAGAAGTTTATTTATACCCAAGGGGCGGCTCCCGTGGAGCTGAGAGCCGACGGCGGACTGTGCAAGCAGTATCCTGTCATCGAGACCGACACGGTGAGCACCATAGGAGCGGGCGACAACTTCAACGCCGGCTTTGTTTACGGACTCATCAAGTATGGCATTACCAGGAAGGACATCGAGGCCGGACTCTCCGAGGCGCAGTGGGACAACGTGATAGGGTGTGCCCTGCTCTTCTCGGCCAACTGCTGCAAGAGCATCAGCAACTCCATCGACAAGGAGTTTGGCAAGGAGATGAAATTTTAAAATGAGCTATTCAGAATAAAAAAATAAAAGATAAAAATGGAAATCACCAGCAAGATTTACTACGTGGGCGTGAACGACCGCAACAAGCACCGCTTTGAGGGGCTGTGGCCGTTGCCCAACGGCGTTTCATACAACGCTTACCTGATAGACGACGAGAAGGTGTGTCTCATTGACACCGTGGAGGCCGACTTCTTCATGCCTTTCCTCCACAACATCCGTGAGGTCATCGGCGACCGCCCCATCGACTATCTGGTCATCAACCACATGGAGCCCGACCACAGCGGTTCCATCGCCCTCATCCGCCAGTATTATCCCGACATTCAGATTGTGAGCAACGCCAAGGCCTTCGGCATGATGAAGGGGTTCTACCAGGTGACGGGCAACGAGGTGGAGGTGAAAAATGGCGGCACGCTCTCTTTGGGCAGCCGCGAGCTGACCTTTGTCATGATTCCGATGGTACACTGGCCGGAGACGATGGTGACCCTCGACCTTCAGCACAATGTCATCTTCTCGGGC
>CALGHW010000243.1 GCA_937916075.1 uncultured Prevotella sp. | reverse complement strand
GCCAACCGCACCAGTCATCCCGGCAATGAGACCTGCCAGATACTGTGTGAGACATCACTCGAGAATATCTTCGACCACATCCGGGAGACGCAGCCCGAACTGGTTATCATCGACTCTATCCAGACCATCTCCACGGAAGACGTGGACTCCAGTCCAGGCAGCATCACCCAGGTGCGCGAGTGTGCCTCGGCCCTGCTCCGGTTTGCCAAGACCAGCGGCATTCCCGTGATTCTCATTGGCCATATCAACAAGGAGGGCACGCTGGCCGGGCCGAAAATCCTGGAGCATATCGTCGACACGGTCATCCAGTTTGAGGGTGACCAGCACTATATGTACCGCATACTGAGAAGCATCAAAAACCGTTTTGGCAGCACCTCTGAGCTGGGTATCTATGAAATGCAGCAGACGGGACTGCGCCAGGTGAGCAATCCATCGGAGTTGCTGCTCTCTCAGGACCATGAGGGACTGAGCGGTGTGGCCATCAGCTCAGCTATCGAGGGGGTGCGGCCGTTCTTGGTGGAGACCCAGGCACTGGTGTCGAGCGCCGCCTACGGCACGCCCCAGCGCAGTGCGACAGGATTCGACCAGCGACGGCTCAACATGCTGCTGGCCGTACTGGAAAAGCGGGTGGGATTCAAGCTGATGCAGAAGGATGTGTTTATCAATATCGCCGGCGGTCTCCGTGTGACCGACCTGGCCATGGACCTCAGCGTCATCGCCGCCGTCCTGTCGAGCAATGTGGACACGGCCATCGAGTCGGGCTGGTGTATGGCCGGCGAGGTGGGACTGAGCGGCGAGGTGCGTCCCGTCAACCGCATCGAACAGCGCGTGGCGGAGGCTGAAAAGTTAGGTTTCACCCACATGATTATACCTAAATATAATATGCAGAGCCTGAACCGGGAGAAATATAACATAGAATTGGTTCCTGTCAGGAAGGTGGAGGAAGCTCTGCGGGCTCTTTTCGGATAGGAAACAAGAAAAACAGCGATGCCAAGAATCGGTCTCACACGATTCTTGGCATCGTTGTTTTTCTTACTTTTAAATCATCCCCCATCGTAAATTATAATAAGTATCCAACAAATCTTGAACACTTACTTACGATGGGTAAAAGGCCTTACGCCATACCTATAATTTATATACCTGGAACGAATAAGGCTGGAGCGTCAGCTGGAGCTGGCCGTCGGCCTTCACGGGAATCTCTCCGCTAATCGTCTCCACACGCTGGGCACCGGGCTTGCCGCAGAATCCCTCGGTCTGGATGGCTGCGCCACTGAGCTTGATGTCCTTCATACTGACGGTCAGCTGGAGCGGTACAGGCAGGATATTAACCAGTTTCAGGTAAGTCTGTCCCGTCTTGCTGTCTCTCACCACGCTGGCGGCCACCCTATTCTGCATTGTGCTGTCTATCGACAGGACCGAGGCCACATATTCATCACCCGTATGGGTGGAGAAGAGCCGCTGGGTCTCATAGCTCGGGGTGCGCTGGATTGACGTGTTGCTGAAGTAAATCATGTCGGGACTCCAGTTGCTGTGGCCATTTTTGGAGAGCAAAGGCGCATAAGAAGTCATGGCCACCACGTCGGCATTACGCTCCACATGGCACAGGTAGGCAGCCTCGGCCAATGCGCAGTCTACGCCGCCCTTGCCTTGGCGGGCGGCGTACTCGCCGAGATACACCTTCGGAGCCGTGCGGTCATACTGGTCATAATAGTGCTGATGGTTTAAGAACCAACCCACTGACTCGTAATAATGCTCGTCCACCATGTCGAGCACATCCTTGTGAGCCTTGGCAAATCGCCAGCCTTCCACATAGTCGGACGACGGACTGTGGAACGGACCTACCGTTCCGCAGACGGTGATGTCGGGATAGTGTTTCTTGATGGCGTCACAAATCATCAGGCAGCGGTCCTCAAAGTCGGTAGAGATGAGGTCCTCATTGCCGATACCTATATATTTTAAGTTAAACGGAGCCGGATGCCCGGCGTCGGCCCGCATCTTGGCCCACCGGCTGGTGGCCGGGTCGCCATTGGCCCACTCTATCAGGTCGAGCAGCTCCTGGATATAGGCGGGCATGTCCTTCATGGGGATGCCGCCCTGCTGTCCGCCAAAGCCGTTTTTGTCGGCACCTGAGTTCTGACAGGGCACACCGGCCGCCAATACTGGCAGCGGTTCGGCCCCGATATCCTCGCAGAACTGGAAATACTCATAAAAACCCAGTCCCCGGGTTTGATGGTAGTTCCACACGTTGCGGTCAGGTATGCGGTCTTCCAATGGCCCCACCGAGTGCCACCAGTGATAGATATTGTCCAGGCCATCTCCATGGCTCATGCATCCGCCGGGGAATCGCACAAACTTAGGATGCAGGTCGGCCAGCGTTTGGGCCAGGTCCTTGCGCAGTCCGTTCTTGCGCCCCCTGAAGGTATCCTGCGGGAAGAGACTGACCAT
>CALGHW010000242.1 GCA_937916075.1 uncultured Prevotella sp. | reverse complement strand
TCACACCCGCACAGCAGGCTGAGTATACGGCCGAGGTGCGGGCCGTCCGTGCTTTGTTCTATTATTACGCGATGGATATGTTTGGTCGTGTCCCGTTGCTGACGTCGGCCAACACTTCGGTGGGCAGTGTGCGGCAGGCCCAGCGCAGTGAGGTGTTCCGCTTTGTGTTTTCCGAACTGCAACAGGTACTGCCTCTGTTGCCTGCCGAGCGGAGCAATTATGAGGGCAACTATTATGGCCGTGTCACTCGTCCGGTGGCCTTCTTCTTGTTGGCCAAGCTGGCGCTTAATGCCGCTGTCTATGAGAATGACAACTGGACCGACGGTTTTATGCTCGACGGCAGGGCTCTTTATTTCCAGGTAGACGGCCGGCAAATGAACGCCTGGCAGGCCTGTGCCTACTATTGTGAGCAACTTCGCTCGATGGGCTATCGGCTGGAGGAACGCTACGAGGCCAACTTTGCCGTACACAACGAGAACTCGCAAGAGAATATCTTCACCATCCCGATGAACAAGATGATGTATTCCAACCAGTTGTGGTATATCTTCCGGTCAATTCACTACAAGCATGGAGGCGCCTATGGTTGGGGAACGGAAAACGGTGCCAGCGCCACCTTGACCACCATGCGCGCCTATGGTTATGGCTCGGGTGCCGTGGACCGCCGTTTCGCCAACAACTTCTTTGCTGACACGGTCCGTGTAGACGGCCTGATGGTTACGCTCGACGACGGCAGTCCGCTGGTATACCGTCCATTAGAGCTCCTGCCCAATCTCACCGACAGTCCTTACAAGCAGACGGCAGGTGCCCGGATGCGCAAATACGAGATAGACCGTACGGCTTATTCTGATGGTCGGTTGTGCGACAATGACATTGTGCTTTTCCGCTATGCCGACGTGCTCTTGATGGAGGCTGAGGCCAAGACCCGCAACGGCGAGGACGGCTCGGCCCAACTGCATGAGGTGCGCCGCCGGGCGCAGATGGCCGACATTCCCTGTACGCTCGACAATACCCTGGCCGAGCGACTCCGGGAACTGGTATGGGAAGGGTGGCGCCGCCAGGACCTTGTGCGCTATGGCTTGTATCATCGGGCTTATGACCAGCGCACGCCCCAGCCCGACGAGTCTGATGCGCATACCACCGTGTTCCCCATTCCGCAAAAGTGTATAGACCTCAATAAGCAACTGAAGCAAAATCCGGGCTACGTCGAGCCAGAAGGACACTGACGAAAATGGGACATACGTAAATCTCTTTAATAGGATATTCATATCTCTGTGACACAGAAAAAGTTATCCCTGACGGAAAACTTTTGCCTCCGGAAACGGACAGAAGTTTTCCGCCTTTTTGTTTCTCCGTGTCATAAAAAACAACTAACTTTGCCGTACTTTTTGATTATTAACAATGGATTCCAATAAAACCTATTCCTACGAGGAGGCCTATGAGGCTTCCTTACAATATTTTGGCGGCGACGAGCTTGCTGCCCGTGTGTGGGTCAATAAGTATGCCATGAAAGACAGCTTCGGCAACATCTATGAGAAATCGCCCGAAGACATGCACTGGCGTATCGCCCGCGAGATAGCCCGTATCGAAAAGAAGTATGCCAATCCCATGTCGGCCGAGGATGTTTTTGCCTTGCTCGACCACTTCCGATACATCGTTCCGGCCGGAAGCCCGATGACGGGCATCGGCAACAACCATCAGATAGCCTCGCTGAGCAATTGTTTCGTGATAGGCCTGGACGGCAATGCCGACTCCTATGGTGCCATCATGCGCATTGACGAGGAGCAGGTGCAGCTGATGAAGCGTCGTGGCGGTGTTGGTCATGACCTTTCACAGATACGGCCCAAAGGCTCGCCTGTCAACAATTCTGCCCTGACCTCCACAGGTCTGGTGCCTTTCATGGAGCGTTACAGCAACTCCACCCGCGAGGTGGCCCAGGACGGCCGCCGCGGTGCCCTGATGCTCTCCGTGAGCATCAAGCATCCCGACAGTGAGGCGTTTATCGATGCCAAGATGACCGAGGGAAAGGTGACGGGAGCCAACGTCTCCGTGAAGCTCGACGACGAGTTTATGCAGGCTGCCGTGGACAACCGGCCTTACCTGCAGCAGTTCCCGATAGACAGCGACCACCCGATGTACACCAAGGAAATCAATGCCAAGGCTCTTTGGCGTAAGATTGTCCATAACGCCTGGAAGAGCGCCGAGCCGGGTGTCCTCTTCTGGGACACCATCCTGCGCGAGAGCATCCCCGACTGTTATGCCGACCTGGGCTTCCGCACGGTGTCCACCAATCCGTGTGGCGAGATACCGCTCTGTCCTTACGACTCTTGCCGGTTGCTCTCCATCAACCTGTATTCTTATGTGAACCATCCTTTCACACCGGAGGCCTCGTTTGACTATGACCTCTTCCGCCGTCATGTCCGTGTGGCCCAGCGTATAATGGACGATATCGTGGACCTGGAGCTGGAGAAGATTGATCTCATCATGGAGAAAATCAAGAGCGACCCACAAAGCGATGAGGTGAAAGGAGCTGAGTATCACCTGTGGGAGAAGATAAAGCGCAAGAGCGGCATGGGCCGCCGCACCGGTGTGGGTATCACGGCCGAGGGCGACATGCTGGCGGCCATGGGGCTGCGCTATGGCACTCAGGAAGCCACCGACTTCTCGGTCAATGTACACAAGACGCTGGCACTTGCAGCCTATGGCTCATCGGTGGAGATGGCCCGTGAGCGTGGCGCTTTCGAGGTGTTCGATGCGGCCCGCGAGCGCAACAATCCTTTTATCCTCCGCATCAAGGAGGCCGATCCGCAACTCTATGACGACATGGTGAAATATGGGCGCCGCAACATCGCCTGTCTCACCATTGCGCCTACCGGCACCACCAGCTTGATGACGCAGACCACCAGCGGCATTGAGCCTGTGTTTATGCCTGTATACAAGCGTCGCCGCAAGGTTAATCCCAATGATGCCGACGTGCATGTGGACTTTGTCGATGAGGTAGGCGACTCGTTTGAGGAGTATATCGTATATCACAACAAGTTCTTGAAATGGATGGAGGTCAACGGCCTTGACACCAAGAAGAAGTATACCCAGGAGGAGATTGATGCCTTGGTGGCCCGCTCTCCTTATTATAAGGCCACGGCCAACGATGTGGACTGGCTGATGAAGGTGCGTATGCAGGGTGCTATCCAGAAATGGGTGGACCACTCCATCAGTGTGACGGTCAACCTGCCCAACAATGTGGACGAGGACCTCGTGGACCGGTTGTATGTCGAGGCATGGCGCTCGGGCTGTAAGGGCTGCACCATCTACCGTGACGGCAGCCGGGCCGGCGTGATGATTTCGGTGTCGAAGAAGGACAAGAAGAAGGAAGCCAAGAAGCAGGAAAAGCTGGATATGGCCGAAAAGAAGGATACTGCCTTTGTGACCGAGGTACGTCCCAAGGAACTGGAGTGCGACGTGGTGCGCTTCCAGAACAACAAGGAGAAGTGGGTGGCCTTTGTAGGCTTGCTCCATGGTTATCCTTATGAGATATTCACAGGTCTGCAGGACGACGAGGAGGGTATCGTGTTGCCCAAGACCGTCACGAAGGGCAAGATTATCAAGCAGACCGACGAGAACGGAAAACACCGCTACGACTTCCAGTTTGAGAACAAGCGTGGCTACAAGACCACGGTCGAGGGACTGAGCGAGAAGTTTAATCCCGAGTACTGGAACTATGCCAAGCTCATCAGCGGTGTGCTGCGCTATCGCATGCCTATCGACCATGTCATCAAGTTGGTTGGCTCGCTGCAACTGAAGAGTGAGAGCATCAACACTTGGAAAAACGGTGTGGAGCGTGCCTTGAAGAAGTATGTGGCCGACGGTACTAAGGCGCAGGGAGCCAAGTGTCCTGTGTGTGGTCATGAGACACTGGTTTATCAGGAGGGCTGCCTTATCTGTACCAACTGTGGCGCATCACGCTGTGGATAACTCTGTAAGTCGTTGATAATAAGATGAAGACATATATCTATCTACGTAAAGTCCGCTTCCATGCTTTTCATGGGGTATTGCCCCAGGAGAAGGCCGTGGGGGCGGACTTCACCGTTTCTCTTCGTATAGGCTATGACTTTAGCCGGGCGTTTGATACCGACGATGTGGCCGACACGTTGAACTATGCCGAAGTGTTTAATATGGTGAAAAACGAGATGGCACAGCCCTCCCAACTGCTGGAGCATGTGGCCGGACGTATCGTTCGCAAGCTGTTGGCCACTTGGCCTCGGATAGAAAGCATCGACTTGAAGCTCAACAAGGACAATCCGCCGATGGGGGCTGATTGTGATGGAGCAGGGGTGGAAGTACACTTTGAGCTGTAACAACAGTTCAAAGTGTGCTTGCTGATTCTCGGCGCGTCGGGAGATGACACCACGCCGAACTAACTTAATAAATGATAAAACTATTTGAGATTTTTGAGTTTTTATTAAGAAATCGCTATTTTTGCATATTCTTAATAGAAGTATGGGTAAAAGACTTTTCCTGATATTCAGCATAATAGCCTGTATAGCCTGTTGCGCTTATGCCGACAGCAATAGGTTCACACTTGTTATCGATGCCGGTCATGGCGGTCATGACGCCGGTGCAAAAGGGGCCTTCTCGATGGAGAAGAACATCAATCTGAACGTAGCGCTCGCTTTCGGACGCTACGTGGAGCGTAATTGTCCTGACGTGAGAGTCATTTATACCCGAAAAACCGATGTCTTTGTTCCGCTCCATGAGCGTGCCAATATCGCCAACCGCAATAAGGCCGACCTGTTTGTGTCGGTCCATACCAATGCATTGCCGGGGGGGAAGGTGGCCCGTGGACTCGAGACCTATACCTTGGGTATGCACCGCGCGGCCGACAATCTGGATGTGGCCAAGCGGGAAAACTCGGTCATCCTGGTCGAGAAAGACTATAAGCAGCACTATGAGGGCTTCGACCCCAACTCGGCCGAGAGCTACATCATGTTTGAGTTTCTCCAAGACCGCAACATGGCCAAGAGTGTGGACATGGCCAAACTGGTGCAACGCCGCACCTGTGCCTCGGCCGGACGGCCGGACAAGGGCGTGAAGCAGGCGGGATTCCTGGTGCTCCGGGAGACCTCGATGCCGAGCTGCCTCATCGAGCTGGGATTTATCACCACGGCCAGTGAGGAGCAGTTCCTCAACACGGAGAGTGGCATCGACGCGATCGGCAAGGGTATCTATCAGGCTTTTGCCGACTACAAGCAAAAGTATGACCGCAGTCTTACCGTGCCTTATCAGGCCGCACCCAAGCAGACCATCCAGATACCCACCATCGTGCCCGATGACGAGAAGGCCCCCAAGAGCAAGCGGACTTCCCGGAAACGCACGTCAAAGACGGTGCTGGAAGAGCTGTCGCAGGCCCGCGTCCAAGCTCAGGAAGGCATTCCGGCCACTCCGGATACCGCCACAAGCCAGAAGCGTGACGGCACCGAACGGCAAGACACCGTGAAGCCCCAGGCAGCCGACCGGCCCTCCGGCCAGCGTGAGCCTGACGCACCGGCACGCAAGCCTCGTCAGACCGCCACTCGTGTGGTGCCCTCCTCCACACACCGCACAGAGCCATCGCATCCGACGGCCGCCCAAACGGCTGCCTCTGTCCCGACCGACGCCCCCGTTTTTAAAGTGCAGATACTCACCAGCGGCCGCCAGCTCCGTCCCGGCAGTCAGCAGTTTAAGGGCACGGAGAATGTGGACAGCTATCAGGAGGGTGGCGTCATCAAGTATACCTGTGGCGCGTCGGCCAATTACAATGAGATTTACCGGTTGCGCAAGACGCTGCTCGACAAGTTTCCCGAGGCCTTTATCATCGCCTTCAAGAATGGCGAGAAGATGAATGTGGTGGAAGCCATCCGTGAATTCAAGCAAAACAGAAACAAATAGCAAGCATTATGAAATACTTTACGAAAGAGGTGCAGATAGCCCTGGTGGCAATCGTGGGCATCGTGATACTGTTCTTCGGACTGAAGTTCCTCAAGGGACTGAGTCTGGTGTCGAACGACAATACCTACTATGCCGTGTTTGACGACGTGAGCGGGCTTTCCGGCTCCAGCCCCATCTACGCCAATGGCTTCAAGGTGGGCAGTGTACATGAAGTGCAGTTTGATTATTCCAAGCAGGGGCACATTGTGGCTGTGCTCGACCTCGACAAGCAGTTTCACATGCCGGCCGGCACCACCGCCTCTATCGAGAGTGACATGATGGGCAATGTGAAACTGGTGCTCCAGATGCCGTCCGCTCCGTCGGCCGCCCTGGCCCCCGGCGACACCATCAGCGGCGGCAAGATGCTCGGACTGCTCGACAAGGCCGGCGACATGGTGCCCGCCGTGGAGAAGATGTTGCCCAAACTCGACTCCATCATGACCAGCCTCAATACCCTCTTGGCCGACCCTGCCATCGCTCATTCGCTGCATAATGTAGACCAGATAACCTCCGACCTGACCGTGACCACCCGTCAGCTCAACAGTCTGATGGCCCAGGTCAACCGAGAGGTGCCCGGC
>CALGHW010000241.1 GCA_937916075.1 uncultured Prevotella sp. | reverse complement strand
GGAGCTGGCGCAAAACCGCTATATGCTGCCCCGGTTGCAGCGACTCTGGACTCACCTGGAGCGTCAGGGTGGCGGCTCGGGCTCGGGCGGCGGAAAGGGTAGCGTGGGACTGCGCGGACCGGGTGAGACCCAGTTGGAGATGGACCGCCGTATCGTGCTTCAGCGCATCACCCTGCTCAAACAGCGCCTGCTGGAGATAGAGAAGCAGAAGACCACTCAGCGCAAAAACCGCGGACGGCTTATCCGTGTGGCCCTCGTGGGATATACCAATGTGGGCAAGTCTACCCTGATGAACCTCTTGTCCAAGAGCGAGGTGTTTGCCGAGAACAAGCTCTTCGCCACGCTCGACACCACCGTGCGCAAGATGGTGATAGACAATCTGCCCTTCCTCCTGGCCGACACCGTGGGCTTTATCCGCAAGCTTCCCACCGACCTGGTGGACTCATTCAAGTCAACCCTCGACGAGGTGCGCGAAGCCGACCTTCTGGTACACGTGGTGGACATCTCCCATCCCGACTTTGAAGACCAAATCAAGGTGGTCGAGAAGACCTTGGCCGACTTGGGGTGTGCCGACAAGCCGTCGATGATAGTCTTCAACAAGATAGACGCCTACACCTGGACCGAGAAAGAGCCCGACGACCTCACGCCGCCTACCAAGGAGAACGTGACGCTCGACGAGCTGAAGCGCACCTGGATGTCACGGCTCAACGACAACTGTCTGTTTATCTCCGCCCGTGAGAAGCAGAATATCGACGAGCTCCGGGAGATACTCTACAACAAGGTGAGGGAGCTGCACGTGCAGAAATATCCCTACAACGATTTCCTATATCAGAACTATGAACAATGAGTACCGGTCGCTGACCGTTGAAGAGATTGACCAACTCGAACGCCACGGCTGCAGGGCCGACGACTGGACCCGGGTGAGTGTGGCAGAGGATTTCAGTCCTGAATATATTCACGGGGTGGTCTTTTGTGGTGATGTCTGCCTGGGCGTGTTCGACAAGCAACTGGAGATAGCCGACGGGCTCTTCCGTCATGCGGGCATCCGCAACGCCACGCTCTGTGATGTCACCGTGGGCGACAACTGCCTGATTGAGAACATCGGGTGTTACATCTGCCGCTACACCATCGGCGAGGAGTGTTACATAGCCAATGTGGGGACGATGATCACTACCGACGGGGCCACCTTCGGCGAGGGCAATCCCGTGGCGGTGATGAACGAGGCCGGTGATGGCAACGTGGTGTTGTATGACACCCTGACATCGCAGGCGGCCGCCTTTATGGTGGCTTGTGCCGCTGACAAGGAGGTGTGGCCCCGGCTGAAGCGTATGGCCATGCGCCATGCAGAGGCGCAGAAGCCCGACCAAGGCACGGTGGGCTATCGGGTGAAGATTGTCAACACGCGCGAAATCATCAATACTGTGGTGGGTGACGACTGTGAAATCAACGGGGCCTCGCGACTCTGTGAAACCACGCTGGTGAGCATCCCCGAGGCCAGCACCTATGTGGGCCACGACGCAGTATGCGACAATACCATTGTGCAGGCCGGCGCCTCGGTGCTCGATGGCGCCAAGACCGACAACTGTTTTGTGGGCGAGGCTTGTCATGTGGGGCGGGGCTTCTCGGCCGAGAGCAGCCTGTTTTTTGCCAATTCTTATATGGACAACGGTGAGGCCTGCGCCGCCTTTTGCGGTCCGTTCTCCGTGAGTCACCACAAGTCCACACTGCTCATCGGCGGGCAGTATTCTTTCTATAATGCCGGTTCGGCCACCAATTTCAGCAATCATGCCTATAAGTTGGGCCCCATCCACCATGGCACCTTGCAGCGCGGCACCAAGACCGCCAGTGGCAGCCACATCCTTTGGCCGGCGCAGATAGGTGCTTTCTCTGTGTGTCTGGGGAAGATACAGCATCATCCCGACACCACAGCCCTTCCTTTCTCCTATGTGATAGGCGCCGAGAGCGCCACCTGGCTGGTGCCCGGCCGCAACCTGTGTACCGTGGGTACCTACCGTGACACGGCCAAATGGCCCAAGCGCGACGTGCGTCCCCGTTCGGGTCGGCAGTCGGTGGTCTGTTTCGACTGGCTGTCGCCCTATACCATAGCCGAGGTGTTGCGGGGGCGGCGCCTGTTGGAGCAGTTGCGTCAGGAGCAGGGAGAGCAGACGGCCTCTTACACCTACCACGGTTGCACCATCAAGCATGCATGGCTCGTCAAGGGTATTCAACTTTACGACCTGGCTGTGCGTCTTTACCTGGGTGAGGCCATCCAGGGACATTTCTGCGAGTTGCCCGAGAGCAGCATGGGCACAGGCGACTGGACCGACTTGGGGGGAATGCTCGTGCCCGAGGCGGCCGTAAACCAGTTGGCCGACGACATCCGTCAGGGTGACGTGGATGATATGCAGAGTGTGGAAGACCGCTTGCTCATGCTCTATTCCAAGTATGAGGACTACAAGTGGAACTGGACCTACCGTATGCTCATCGACCGGCTCGGAACGGACACTTTGACCGAGGACGATATGCGCGCCGTTGAGGCTGACAGCGCCAAGGCCCGGATGGAGTGGCTCGGTGCCGTGAAGCGTGACGCGGAGAAGGAGTTTGCCATGGGCGATGTGGACGAGGACACACTGAGCAACTTTATCGGGAAGTTGGAGAAAGAGTCTCGTTGAGACAGCGTTTGGGGATTTACAATCATATTTTAGAAACATAAAGACAATGAAAATCAAGTTTATCGCAACAGCCCTTGCGCTGGCGGCCCTGTCATGGACGGCCACGGCCAAGGACTACAAGTATGAGAGTGTGCAGGGCGACTTCCTCAAGACCCGTATCTACACGCTCGATAACGGACTGAAGGTCTATCTCTCGGTCAACAAGGAGAAACCTCGCATCCAGACTTATATCGCCGTGCGCACCGGCAGCCGCAACGACCCGGCCGAGACCACCGGCCTGGCACACTATCTGGAGCACCTGATGTTTAAGGGCACCCGGCAGTTTGGCACGTCCGACATGGCCAAGGAGGCCCCGCTGCTCGACTCCATTGAAAACCGCTTCGAGCAGTATCGCCACCTCACCGACCCTCAGCAGCGCAAGGCTTTCTATCACCAGATAGACAGTATCTCGCAGGTGGCCGCCCAGTATAACATTCCCAATGAGTATGACAAGCTCATGTCGTCTATCGGAGCTGAGGGCACCAACGCCTATACTTCCAACGACGTGACTTGCTATACCGAGAATATCCCCTCCAATGAGGTGGACAACTGGGCCAAGATACAGGCCGACCGTTTCCAGAATATGGTAATCCGCGGATTTCATACTGAGCTGGAGGCCGTCTATGAGGAGTATAACATCGGTCTGGCCAAGGATTTCAACAAGGTGTGGACAGCTCTCGGTGCCAAGTTGTTCCCTGGCCATCCCTATGGCACGCAGACCACCATCGGCACCCAGGAGCACCTGAAGAATCCCTCTATCGTCAATATCAAAAACTACTTCCACCGCTACTATGTGCCCAATAATGTGGCCATCTGCATGGCCGGCGACTTTGATCCCGACCAGGTGATTGCCACCATCGACAGGTATTTCGGCTCTTGGAAGAAGAACGACAACCTGTCTTATCCCCAGTATGCGCCTGTCAAGGACCTCACAGCCCCGACCGACACCACCGTGATGGGACAGGAGGCCGAGAACATCGTGATGGGGTGGAAGTTTGACGGTGCGGCCGCCGCACAGGCCGACACGCTTAAAGTCATCGAAAGCCTGCTCAACAATGGCACGGCCGGACTCTTCGACCTCGACATCAACCAGCCCATGAAGTGTCTCGGTGCCCAAGCCGGTATCAATGACATGAATGAATACTCCATCTTTATCATGCTGGGCGCCCCCAAGGAGGGGCAGACCCTCGACGAGGTGAAGGCCCTCATGCTGGCCGAGGTCGACAAGCTGAAGCGCGGACAGTTCTCTGACGACTTGCTGCCCTCCGTGGTGAGCAATCTGAAGCTCGACTACTATACCGAGATGGAAGACAACGCCAACCGGGCCGACGCCTTTGTCGACGCTTTTATCAACGGCAAACAGTGGGCCGACGTGGTAAACCGGATGGACCGCATCTCTGGCATCACCAAGAAGCAAATCATGAACTTTGCCCAGCGTCATTTCCGTGACAACTATGCAGTGGTCTACAAGCGGACAGGCGAGGACACCACCCTCAAGAAGATAGACAAGCCCCAGATAACGGGCATCCCCACCAACCGCGACAAGCAGAGCGACTTTGTGACGCAGATAATCCACTCTACACCGCAGCCGATACAGCCGCATTTTGTGGACTATAAGAAGGACCTGACACAGACCAAGACCTCAAAAGGTCTTCCCCTGCTCTATGTGAAGAATACCACCAACGGCCTGTTCACCGCCGCTTATTATTATAAGGTAGGTGAGGAAGCCAACAAATGGCTGCCCGTGGCTGCCGAATATTTTGATTATCTCGGCACTAAGAAGATGACGGCCGCCCAGCTCAAGCAGCAGTTCTACAAGTTAGCCTGCACCGTCAGTTTCAAAACCGCCCCAGATGGAACTTTCATCATGCTCAATGGCCTGAATGACAATATGCCCAAGGCCGTGGCTCTGCTGGAAGACTTTCTGGCCAACGCCAAGGTGGACCAGGAGGCTTATAGCCAGTATGTGGCCTTGACCGACAAGGCCCGCAAGGATGAGAAACTCAACCAAAACGCCAACTTCTCCCGGCTCTGCCTTTACGGACAGTATGGCCCCTATAACAAGGCTCTCAACACACCCTCTGTCGCCGAGATGCAGGCCAAGAATCCGCAGGAACTGGTAGACCTTGTCAAGGGACTGAAAAGCTATGAGCACACCTTGTTATATTATGGCCCGTCGAGTGCCGACGAGTTTGCCGCAGTGATAAGCAAGGCCCACAAGACGGCCAAGCGTCTCCAGGCCGTTCCGGCCGCCAAGGCGTATGCCGAGCAGCCCACTCCCCAAAACGAGATACTCTTAGCCCCCTATGAGGCCAAGAACATCTATATGCGGATGTATCACAACGAGGGACGCAAGTGGAACCCCAGTCAGGAGCCCGTGGTGTGGATGTTTAATGAGTATTATGGTGGTGGCATGAACACGGTGGTGTTCCAGGAGCTCCGCGAGAGCCGCGCCCTGGCTTACAGTGCATGGGCCGATTATTCCACACCGAGTCGCTTGAGCGACACCGAGTCGGCTTATGCCAACATCATCTCGCAGAACGACAAACTGATGGACTGTATCCGCACCTTCAACAACATCATCGATACCATTCCCCA
>CALGHW010000240.1 GCA_937916075.1 uncultured Prevotella sp. | reverse complement strand
CGATGAGAACCTGGGCATGTTGCTCCGCGAGTACCTGGCCGCCAAAGGCTATCAGGCCGAGCTTTGCCCCGACGGTGAGGCAGGCTACAAGGCTTTCCTGAAAAGCAAGTTTGACATCTGCGTGCTCGACGTGATGATGCCGAAGAAAGACGGCTTCACCCTGGCACAGGAAATCCGTTCGGCCAACGCCGAGATACCTATCATTTTCCTCACAGCCAAGACCCTGAAAGAGGACATCCTCGAAGGTTTCAAGATTGGAGCCGACGACTATATCACCAAGCCTTTCTCCATGGAAGAGCTCGTGTTCCGTATAGAGGCTATCCTGCGCCGTGTACGTGGCAAGAAGAGCAAGGAGAGCACCGTCTACCACATCGGACGCTTCACCTTCGACACCCAGAAGCAGCTCCTCACCATCGGCGAGAAACAAACCAAGCTCACCACCAAGGAGAACGAACTGCTGGCACTGCTCTGCAGCCACGCCAACGAGATTCTGCAGCGTGACTTCGCCCTGAAGACCATCTGGATTGATGACAACTACTTCAACGCACGCTCCATGGACGTGTATATCACCAAGCTGCGCAAGCACCTCAAAGACGACGACCAAATCGAGATTATCAACATCCACGGCAAGGGCTACAAGCTGATTACACCCGACGAGGACTAAATGAGACAATATTTAGACCTGCTCGACCGTATCTTGACGGAGGGCGTGCAGAAAGGTGACCGCACGGGGACAGGAACGCTAAGCGTGTTTGGCAACCAGATGCGATTTAATATGGCAGACGGATTCCCGCTGCTGACCACCAAGAAGCTGCACTTGAAATCCATTATCTATGAGTTGCTGTGGTTTCTGAGGGGCGACACCAATGTCCACTGGCTACAGGAGCACGGCGTGAGGATATGGAACGAATGGGCCGACGCCAACGGTGAGCTGGGACCTGTATACGGCCACCAATGGCGGTCGTGGCCCGACTACCGGGGCGGCACCATCGACCAAATCAAAAATGTGGTGGACCAAATCAAAAACAACCCCAACTCCCGCCGCATGATTGTGAGCGCATGGAATGTGGCCGAGGTGGACGAGATGGCTCTTCCGCCATGCCATTGCCTGTTTCAATTCTACGTGGCCGACGGCCGCCTGAGTCTCCAGCTCTACCAGCGGTCGGCCGACACCTTCCTGGGCGTTCCGTTCAACATCGCCTCATACGCCTTGTTGCTCCAGATGATGGCTCAGGTGACGGGCTTGCAGCCCGGTGAGTTTATCCACACCACAGGCGACACTCACCTCTACCTCAACCACCTGGAACAGGCCCGCCTGCAGCTGACCCGCACGCCACGGCCGCTGCCGACGATGAAAATCAATCCCGACGTGAAGGACATCTTCAGTTTCCGCTATGAGGACTTCCAGCTTGAGGGATATGACCCCTGGCCGCACATCGCCGCCACCGTGAGTGTATAGAGAAACTTAACAGAGACAGACAAGCATGAGAATCAACATCATAGCCGCCGTGGCACGCAACCGTGCCATCGGCAAGGAAAACAAGTTGGTGTACTGGTTGCCCAATGACCTGAAGCGCTTCAAGTCGCTCACCACAGGCCACACCATCATCATGGGGCACAACACGTTCAGGTCGCTCCCCAAAGGAGCCTTGCCCAACCGTCGCAACGTAGTGTTGAGCCGCACGGTCAAGGAGCTTCCCGGATGCGAGTGTTTCCCGTCGCTCGACGAGGCACTTGCCCACTGTCGCCCCGACGAGGACATCTACATCATCGGGGGAGCCAGTGTGTATGAGCAAGCCATCCACAAAGCCGACCGGCTCTGCCTGACAGAGATTGACGACATGCCTGAAGGATGTGACGCCTTCTTTCCGCCATATGACACCTGGAAAGAAGTGAGCCGCGAGGAACATGGCACGGACGAGAAGCACCATTACCGCTATGCCTTCGTGGACTATGAGCCATCCAAGTGAAAACAAAGAGCAAAGAATCCCTATTGCCACACATCAAAGGAACAGGTATAGGGATCTTTGCTCTTTAATAATGTAAAAACACAACCGCAATCCATAATACCACTGCTGACAGCAAGTAAAGCCATCGCAAATCTACAAACCAGCTTTTATGCACTTCTTATACACATGAAGATGGAAAACTTTGGCGAAAATGATTTTGAAAAACTATTTCGTGAACATTATTCTCAATGTTATCATTTCGCTTTTCAAATCACACACGACGAAGAAACCTCACGCGACATCGTGAGCGAAAGTTTTATGGCCTTATGGAAAAACCGACAGACGGTAGACTCCACCAAACAGGTGAGCTACCTGATGGTCAGCATCCGCAACCGCTGCATCACTCTGCTTCGCCAACAAAAACGCACAGAGGCTGTAGAAGAAGCCGCACTGACCCGCATACCTGCCGAGACAGAAGGGCAATGGCAACAACGTGAAATGAAAATCCGAGCCATTGAAAAGGAAATAAGCCTGTTACCCGAACGCACACGCTACGTGCTCGAACAGTGCTACTACCAGCACCGCACCTATGCGGACGTAGCCCAAGAACTCAACATCTCTGTCAACGGCGTGAAGAAGCATATCGTAAAGGCCATGGCCACTTTACGCCGGCATTTTAACACAGATAAACATCTTTCCGGTACCTAAACACAAGCACACCGTGTCTTTTAAATAAAAGAACTACCTCATGAACCAAGAATCTAATCTTTTTGATGATCTCAACGGACAGTTGCCCGATGAAGAAGAGAAGGACATCATCAACGGAGCCTTCGCCCGCCACCATACCCATTGCCCCGACATAGACAAGGAATGGGAAAAGCTAAAAGCCTTGACAGAAGGCGAGACAAAACAGACAACCAACCATTTTGCGCGTACCCTGCAGATATTGTTAGTTGCGGCAGCTTGCATTGCCGCTGTCTTCCTGTTATGGCCCACTACTATAAAAGACGACTCACGACAAGTCATCTCTTATGAGAAGCAAGCGACCAACCGCATCACCATGACGACCGACGGCGAAACAAGACCACTCTCCCAAGACTGTATGTCGTTTAACCAAACAGCTGACCCAAAGCACAACGTGGATTACGAGATAGTGGCTATCAAGACGCCTCGTGGCAAGGAATGTCATCTGACGCTGGCCGACGGCACCAAGGTATGGCTCAATGGAGAGAGCATACTCGAATTCCCTCAGCGCTTCACGGGCCGACAAAGGGAAGTGAAGCTCGAAGGTGAGGCCTACTTTGAAGTAGCCAAAGACCACCGACATCCTTTCATCGTAAAAAGCCGGTATTACACAGCCACAGTCCTGGGCACCAGCTTCAACGCCACGGCCTATTCAGAAAGAAATGCCGGAATAGCACTGGTGGAAGGACAGGTGAAGGTGAACTGTGGGCAAGACCAACAGGAACTTATACTCCATCCAGGAAACCTGCTGACACTGACGAATGACAAATCTTTCAAACTGACACAGGTGGACACCTATCCTTATACACAACGCAAAGAGGGATTATTCTATTATGACAACACCACACTGCGCAACATCATGCTTGACATGGGCCGATGGTATAACAAGACCGTTGTCTTCGAAAATGAGGAATACATGGATATGCGTCTCCATTTTGTGGCCGAACGCAAGGAAAATATGACTGACGTGCTGCGCGACCTGTCAGACCTGGCCGGTGTAGACATTCACATCAGTGAACATGAACTTGTCATCCGATAAGGAATGGCGACGACACACAAGACTTTCCGTCACGGAAACATCTGTTTTATTATAAAAAAGTAGATATTTTTAAAGAAAATATGATAATTTGGTACCTAATATCGAATTTCATCGTCTTTAAGAATATACTGAGAATAAAAAACGGATTGTTTAACGTAATTGAAAGTTATGAAAAAAGAAAGACTCAAGACCGTACTGCTTGTCTCCTTCCTCCTGCTGTTCACACACATCCAGACAGCATGGGCGCAAGGACGTTTAGTATCCTTGAAATGCGACAATGTACCCATGACCACAGCTCTGTCGCAAGTAGAAAGACAATCAGCCTATTACAAACTTAACTACAATTATGACGAGCTCAGCAAGCTCCGTGTGTCACTGACCTTCAGTAAGGCCACGGCTCCCGACGCCGTGCGAAAAATACTCAGCGGACACCCCTACAGCATGACCGTCAAGGGTAAATTCATCCATATCAACCGAGGCTCCAGTGAGCAAGCACCGTCACCTGGCAAGAAGACATCTACCGGACGGCTCTATGACCATTACGGCAATCCGCTGATAGGTGCCACCGTCAAGGTAATGGGCACAACCAACGCCACAGTGACCGACAGCGAAGGACACTACACCCTGGAGAATGTTACTGCAGGAAGCACCCTTGAATATTCTTATATCGGCATGAAGACCTACCGCCGCAAGGTGTCCGACAAGTCTGTGAGCATCTATTTGGAGGACGATGCCACCACACTGGGCGATGTGGTCGTTACAGGTATGCAGAAGATGGACAAACGACTCTTCACCGGCTCCACCACCACCATCGACGCCTCGAAAGCCAAACTCGACGGAGTGGCCGACATCAGCCGCTCGCTCGAAGGACGCGCGGCTGGTGTGACCGTGCAAAACGTGACCGGCACCTTCGGCACAGCTCCCCGCATCCAGGTGCGTGGCGCCACCTCTATCTACGGCAACAGCCAGCCCCTGTGGATTGTTGACGGTGTCATTCAAGATAATGTCATCGAAGTCAATACCGACAATCTTTCCTCTGGTAATGCCGAGACACTGCTCTCATCAGCCATCGCCGGACTGAACGCTGATGATATCGAGAGCTTCCAAATTCTCCGCGACGGTTCCGCTACATCTATCTACGGTGCCCGCGCCATGGCCGGTGTGATTGTCATCAACACCAAAAAGGGTAAACAGGGACATGCCAATGTCAACTATACGGGTGAGTTCACCGTGCGTCTGAAACCCAATTACGCCAATTTCAATATCATGAACTCACAAGAGCAGATGTCTGTCTATCAGGAGTTGCAAAAGAAAGGCTACATGAATCCTGCCGATGTAGCCAATGCCAGCCAAAGCGGCGTGTATGGCAAACTGGCCCGCCTCATCGCATCGGGTGATGTGCTCAATACCGACGCTGGACGCAACGCCTGGCTCCGTACACAAGAATACCGCAATACCGACTGGTTCGATCTGCTGTTCTCCAACAGCATCATGCAGAATCACTCCATCTCCATTTCGTCGGGCACGGAAAAGAGCCAGCACTACGCCTCCCTCAGTTTGATGGACGGCCCTGGCTGGTACAAG
>CALGHW010000239.1 GCA_937916075.1 uncultured Prevotella sp. | reverse complement strand
AAATGAATAAATTCATTTTGTATTGTCTTCGACTTGCACTATCTTTGCAACCGAATTAGATTTTAGGATAATATGGCCCACATTTTACTTGTAGAAGATGACCTCACCTTTGCCACAATGATGCAGACATGGCTGCGCAAAAAAGGGTTTGAGGTGGACAAAGTCAGCAACGTCACGGCTGCCATCAAACTGGTGCTCGACAACAAGCACGGTCTTGACCTTGTGCTGTCTGACCTCCGACTGCCCGACCACGACGGCCTGTTCTTGCTCGACTGGATGCGCAAACGAGGCATGAACACCCCGTTTATCGTCATGACCAGCTATGCCGAAGTGCAAAACGCCGTACTGGCCATGAAATCGGGTGCCTCCGACTATATCGCCAAACCCGTACAGCCTGATATTCTTCTCCAGAAAATCAATGACGCCCTGACAGCTGTTACCCCGACAGCTTTCCCAACACCTGAAGGCAACACGCCAAACGACAGTTCCCGCCAGGAGGCGGCTCCCCGCCAAGAAACGGCCCCCCGTTACATCGAAGGCAAGAGTGAGGCCTCACGCCAACTTTACGACTACGTCAGACTGGTGGCCCCCACTCCGATGTCGGTACTCATCCTCGGTGCCAGCGGCACAGGCAAGGAATATGTGGCACGCCGCATCCACCAACTGAGCACCAGGGCCAACAAGCCGTTTTTTGCCATCGACTGCGGCGCCATTCCCAAGGATGTGGCCGCCTCCGAGTTCTTCGGCTATAAGAAAGGAGCCTTCACCGGGGCTGACACCGACAAGAAGGGCGCCTTCGAAACGGCCAATGGCGGTACGCTCTTCCTCGACGAGATAGGCAACCTGAGCTATGACGTGCAGGTGCAACTGCTCCGGGCTATCCAGGAACGACGCATACGTCCGCTCGGCTCAGGCACGGAGATACCTGTGGACATCCGGCTGGTGTGTGCCACCAATGAGAACCTGGCACAGCGGGTGGCCGACGGCAAATTCCGCGAGGACCTCTATCACCGGGTCAACGAGTTCACCATCTATATGCCTTGTCTGAAAGACCGGGGCAGCGATCTATTCCTCTTTGCCGACCTCTTTATCTGCCATGCCAACGAAGAGTTGGGCCGCAACGTGGTGGGGCTCGACGCTGGCACGCCATGACTGGCCGGGTAACCTGCGCGAACTGAATAATGTCATCAAGCGGTCGGTATTGCTGACTCGGGGCAAGTATATCACACCCGCAGAACTCTCACAGTCGATGACTCCCACCCGACAGGAACCATTGCTCCTGCATGACGAGCAAACTGAACAACAACGCATCCGCAACGCCCTGAGGTCGGCCGGTGGTAACAAGTCGCAGACCGCGCGCCTGCTGGGCATCGACCGCAAGACGCTCTACAACAAGATGCAGAAGTATGGCATCGAGGGATAACGCCACACCCGCCACACAGCATTTCCACAAAAGGTTGGGGAAAAATTCCCCAACCTTTCCACAGTTTCCACAGTTATCACAATTGTTAATAACTCGATAAATAATTATAAATCAACAACTTATCTATTTCACTCGGTTTCTGGCACGGTAGTTGTGCTATTATTGGTGACAACAATTAATATTCACCACTT
>CALGHW010000238.1 GCA_937916075.1 uncultured Prevotella sp. | reverse complement strand
GGATAAAGTTTCAGTGCCATAACCGTGAGTGTTTACATTTACGATGCAAACTTACACAAATTTTTCGAGACGGCCAAGACCGTGAAAATCTAAATATGAATCAAGTAGCCAAACATTTCTGATGAGCAATAGCCTAAGTGGAACTATATTGTTAGGTGAAAAAATAACTCGGCCTGTACCGTACAGGTTGAAAAAACTTGTTGATTTTGTACCAAGTTATTTTTCTAAATAAGGAGAGTTTTTGGAGGTATGGAAAAGAATGACTAACTTCGTGGCCTGTTATCAATGATATAAAGCTGTATATACATATTATGAATATAGAACCGATAGCCTATTTCCGCTCTCCGTTTACCTCTAAATTTGGTATTCCCCGTCAGAGCTGTATTGTTGACGAGCTGCGTGGCAGCATTTTTTTTACGCCCGCTTATCGTGATGCCGAGTCAATCCGCGGGCTCGACGGATTTGACTATTTGTGGCTGATATGGGGCTTCTCGGCCAATGTGTCGGCCCCGAAGCATACCACGGTGCGTCCGCCCAGACTCGGGGGCAACCGTCATTTAGGGGTTTTTGCCACCCGCTCACCGTTCCGTCCTAATAATTTGGGGCTCTCCTCTGTGCGTGTGGTTGACATTCGGACAGAGAGTCCTGACGGACCGGAAATCATCGTGGCAGGGGCCGACCTGATGGACGGCACTCCTGTCTACGACATCAAGCCCTATGTCCCTTTTGTGGACAGTCATCCCGATGTGCGGGGAGGATTTGTGGACACCGACGCATGGCACACGCTGAAGGTGGTTGTGCCGGACGAATTGGCCGGACGGTTGTCGGCCGTGGAGCTGTCGGCCTTGGTCAAAATATTGGAGCAAGATCCCCGTCCGCAGTATCACGATGACCCTGCCCGTCTGTATGGTATGCCCTTCGACGGATGGGACGTGCGTTTCAAGGTGGCTGACGGAGTGTTGGTAGTGCAGGATATGGTGAGGCTGTAAAGCGATGGACGTCACACCCACGAAAAAAAAAATCGGGATATGCCAAGACAACGTCTTTCGGCACATCCCGATTTTTTCGCGGGTGACATATATAGTCAGGGAATGTTTATTCCCACTCAATCGTTGCTGGTGGCTTTGAGGAGATGTCATAGCATACGCGGTTGACACCCTTCACCTTGTTGATGATGTCGTTAGACACCTTGGCCATGAAGTCGTAAGGCAGGTGAGCCCAGTCGGCTGTCATGGCGTCTGTGCTGGTCACGGCACGCAGGGCCACAGGGTGCTCATAGGTGCGCTCGTCGCCCATCACACCAACTGAGCGTACGGTAGACAGGAGAACTGTTCCGGCCTGCCATATCTGGTCGTAGAGCGAAACCTCGATCTCGCCGTTCTCCATGTTGGCCGGTACTCCTGCGGCCAGCACGCGGCGGGCTTCCTCGCCGCTCAGTTTCACTTTATACTCGCGAAGACCGCGGATATAGATGTCGTCGGCGTCCTGCAGGATGCGTACCTTTTCGGGTGTAATATCGCCCAGGATGCGCACGGCCAGACCCGGACCGGGGAAGGGATGGCGCGTGATAAGATGTTCGGGCATGCCGAGTGAGCGTCCCACGCGGCGAACCTCATCCTTAAACAGCCATTTGAGCGGTTCGCACAGCTGGAGATTCATCTCCTTGGGCAGGCCGCCCACGTTGTGGTGGCTCTTGATAACCTTGCCGGTGATGTTGAGGCTCTCGATACGGTCAGGATAGATAGTGCCTTGGGCCAGCCATTTGGCGCCCGTCTGCTTCTTGGCTTCAGCGTTGAATACCTCTACAAAGTCGCGGCCGATGATTTTGCGCTTCTGCTCGGGGTCGGTGACGCCGGCCAGGTCAGAAAAGAACTTCTCGCTGGCGTCCACACCAATCACGTTGAGACCCAGACACTCATAGTCCTTCATCACGTCGCGGAACTCGTTTTTGCGGAGCATGCCGTGGTCAACGAAGATACAGGTAAGATTCTTGCCGATGGCCTTGTTGAGCAGTACGGCAGCCACGCTGGAGTCAACGCCGCCCGAGAGTCCGAGTATCACCTTGTCGTCGCCCAACTGTGCTTTCAGTTCGGCCACGGTGGTCTCTACGAAGGAGTCGGCGCTCCAGTCTTGCTGGCTTCCGCAGATGTCCACCACAAAGTTCTTCAGCAACTGTGTGCCTTGGAGAGAGTGGAACACCTCGGGATGGAACTGCACGGCCCATACCGGTTCTTGGGTAGAGGCGTATGCGGCAAACTTCACGTTGGCGGTAGAGGCGATACACTTGTAGCCCTCGGGGATGGCGGTGATGGTGTCGCCATGGCTCATCCATACCTGCGAGTTGTCCACGAAACCCTTGAACAGGGGATTCTCCTTGTCGAAGTGCTCCAGGTTGGCGCGTCCATACTCACGGGAGTCGGCAGCCTCTACTTTGCCGCCGTTGGCGTAAGAGATGAACTGGGCGCCGTAGCAGATGCCCAATACGGGGATGCGGCCCACAAACTGGTCCAAGTCTACCTTGAAGGCCTCGGGGTCGTGTACCGAGTAGGGCGAACCGCTCAGGATGACACCGATGACGGAGGGGTCGTCCTTGGGGAACTTGTTGTACGGAAGAATCTCGCAGAAGGTGTCGAGCTCGCGGACACGGCGGCCGATGAGCTGCGTGGTCTGCGAACCGAAATCGAGAATGATAATCTTCTGTTTCATTTCTTTTGTCTTTTTTGTTTGTTTATCTTTGGTTTTTCTTATTCTTATATAGAATGTGAATAATCCGCCTGTGCGCTATGGCCTTTCCGTTTGTGAAGGGTGCAGGCGCACAAACTCGGCAGCCTGGTCAAGACTGTCAAGCTTGCCCACATCGAGCAGTTGGAGGTCTGTCTTGAGATGGCCTCTGATGGATGCGGTACCGCATGTGTGGATATAGAAGTCGGTGATGCCAAATTTCGGGCTTCGGGCTACCGTCTTGGCATAGTCTTCCAGCAGCGGGAAGATGCCTGGTGTCACCATGTGGATACCGGAAAAAGCGTATAGTTGGTGTTTGGGATCCTTGGTGTCAAGGTCATGGTGAGGGCTTCTCACTTCACCTGTGCTGATGTTTGTCCATCCCAAAAGCCGCTGGCTGGAGTCGAAGACCAGGTAACGTTGGGTTTTTCTTTGGCTGACAAGGAGCGTGGCGACGTTGCCGTCAGTACTTAATTTGTAGAAATCACGAAGCCGAATGTTGCTCAATATGTCCACGTTGTGGATGAGCACAGGCTCGTCGGGGTTGAACAGGTGACGTGCTTTAAGCAGTCCGCCTCCCGTGTCAAGCAGTTGGTCGCGCTCGTCGGAGATGCGGATGTCCACCCCGAAGTTGTCGTTGGCTTTGAGGTAGTCAATGATTTGGTCGGCAAAGTGGTGTACGTTGACCACGATACGGTCTGTGCCGGCCTCTTTGAGGCGGTTGACGGTGCGTTGGAGCAATGTCTGTCCGTTGACCTCTACCAGTGCCTTGGGTTTGGTGTCGGTCAAGGGCTTGAGTCGGGTGCCGAGTCCGGCGGCAAATATCATAGCTTGCATGGCTGTTGCTTTTAAGTGTCGGTGATGGGTTTTACCGGGCTTTCAGGGTTTGCTCGATATGCTGTTCGCGGTGGCAGATGTGTACCTCAATACCGAATTTGGCGTTGAGGTGTTCGGCCAGGTGCTGTGCGCTGTACACGCTGCGGTGTTGTCCGCCAGTGCAGCCGAAGCAGAACATCAGGTCGGTAAATCCCCGCTGCAGGTATCTCTTCACATGAGCGTCGGCCAACTTGTATACACTGTCAAGGAAGGTGAGTATCTCTCCGTCGTCTTCCAGAAATCGGATAACCGGTTTGTCCAGTCCGGTCAGCTTCTTGTAGGGCTCATAGCGTCCGGGGTTGTGGGTGCTGCGGCAGTCGAACACGTAGCCGCCTCCGTTGCCCGATGTGTCTTCGGGGATGCCTTTGCGGTAGGAGAAGCTGAACACGCGTACCACAAGCGGTCCGCGGCCGTCATATTTGGAGAAGGTGGCGGGCCCGTCCTGGGGGTGTGCCTCATAGATGTTCTTGTCGGTCGTCTTGTATCCGTCTGTCCGGTTGATGGCAGGCTGTTCGATGGTGGCAAACTGTGGCAGTTCGGTGAGTCGGCGCAGCATGTCCATCATATAGGGATAGGGGAAACACTTCAGTTTGAGCAGTTCGCGCAGGTTTTGGATGGCTGGCGGAATGGAGTCGATGAAGTGCTTCTTGTGTTCAAAGTAGCCGCGGAAGCCATAGGCTCCCAGCACCTGGAGTGTGCGGAACAGCACAAACAGGCTCAGGCGTTCCACGAAATGGCGTACCGACGGCACTTCGGTGTAATGGCTGAGCGAATGGTAGTATTCGTAGACCAGTTCGCGGCGCAGTTTGTTGGGGTAGCGGGCTGACGCTTGCCAGAGGAAGGAAGCCAGGTCATAATAGTAGGGACCTTTGCGTCCGCCTTGAAAGTCGATGAAATAGGGGTTCCCCTTGGCGTCGAGCATCACGTTGCGTGCCTGGAAATCTCTATACAGGAAGCTGTCGCTCGGCTCCGAGGTGAGGTCTTTGGCAAAGAGGTGGAAGTTGGCTTCCAGCTTCAGCTCATGGAAGTCCAGCTCGGTGGCCTTGAGAAAACAATACTTGAAATAATTCAGGTCGAAGAGCACACTGTTGGTGTCAAACTCAGGTTGTGGGTAGCATTGGTTGAAGTCCAGTCCCCGCGCTCCGCGAATCTGGATGTTGGGCAGTTGGCGGATGGTGTTGACCAGCAGTTGCTTTTCTTCCAGGTTATACCGTCCGCCGGCTTCACGTCCGCCGGCCAGTGCGTCAAAGAGAGAGGTGGATCCGAGGTCGCTCTGCAGGTAGCACAGCTCGTCGTCACTCACGGCCAAGACCTGTGGCACGGGCAATTGGCGGTGGGTGAAATGGTTGCAGAGATATACAAAGGCATGGTCTTCATCACGGCTCGTACCGATAACGCCGATGACAGAAAGGCCATCAGCTCCGGTGAGCCT
>CALGHW010000237.1 GCA_937916075.1 uncultured Prevotella sp. | reverse complement strand
CACCCATGCCCGTTACTATTATGAGGTGACGGCCTATGCCGATGACCGTATGGGCGAAACGGCCACTTCTAACATCATTCCGGCCGGCAGCACCTGGGTTCCGCCTTACACCGAGACATTCGACACCCAGGACGACTTCGACTTCTTCAAGGTCATCGACGCCAACCAGGACGGTCAGACATGGGCATACATGTTGCCGCAGGTGGCTAATGCCAACGGCTTCGCCTATCTGCATGGCAACGGTGTGCGCGACGTGGATACTGGCATCTATGAAGGCCATGGCAACGACGACTACCTCGTGACGCCGAAGATACAACTGAAGGCCAACACCGACTATCGCCTGAAGTTTAATACCTATGACAACTGGTTCACCAACGAGTATATGACCGTGCTCATAGGCAAGAAAGACCAGGTGACGGGCGACGAGATAGTGGTGAAGAAGTTTACCGACCTTCACTCCAACTCACAGTATTCCCTGCTCTTCAATGTGCCCGACGACGGTGATTATTACCTGATGCTCCATGGCGACAATCCTGGCGAGAGCGTCAGCATCCTGCTCGACAACCTCGGTATCGACGTGTACTCCTCATTCAACGGTCCGGCAAGTTCGACAGAGGTTGTGGCCACGGCCGGCGAGAAGGGCGCACTCAACAACACCCTCTCATTCGTGGCTCCTACAAAGACCTACAAGGATGGCAGTCTGGACAAGATATCTTATATTAATGTATACCGCAACGACAGCAAAAAGCCTGTTCATGTGTTTGAGTCGCCGAAGCCCGGCGAGCGTCTCTCCTGGACCGACAACGATGTGGCACAAGGCTCTGTCACCTACCGCATCGTGGCGTTCAGCGAGGCTGGACAGGGCTGTGAGGCACTTGTCACCAACTGGGTGGGACTCGACCAGCCGGCTAAGCCCACAGGTGTCAAGGTGAAGATGAACGACGACAACCATGCCGTGCTCACCTGGGAAAAGGTGGGCGACAAGGGTATGCACGGTGGCTATGTCAACCCCGACGACGTGAAGTATGTGCTCTGCCGTTACAACGAGTACAATTTCACAAATCACTGGGAGGCTGTGACCGACAGCACCGCAGCTTTGACCCTCACCGATGAGAGCTATGATGTGCCTGACGGCACGCAGGTGTATCTCGACTATCTGGTTGTAGCAGGCAATGGTGCCGGATCATCAGAAGGTGCCGGCGCCGGCATCGTGATAGGTCAGCCATACGACCGTCCTTATGAGGAGTCGTTTGCTGGTGGTGCGGCTGGCAAAAATCCGTGGACACTCGCAGCCAGCTCCTACAACTATGCTTGGCAGATGGTGTCGGGCTCAGGACTGGCCGTGAAGCCGTATGACGGTGATGAGGGTATGCTCCAGTTCGCACTCCGCGACGCCGACTCCAACAACCAGGTGCTCATGGGTCCGCGCATATCGCTTGCTGATGCCGACAATGCCGAGCTCTCATTCTTCATGTACCACGGATTTGAGGCTGAGGAGGGCGACCTCCAGCTGGATGTATGGACCAACTACGATGACGAGGGCTGGAAGAAGTCGGCTACTATCGAATACAACAACGGACAGGACGGTTGGGCACGTTACTCACTGCCCATGCGCAAGGATGCCAAGAATGTGCAGATAGCCTTTGGTGGATATGCTGCCGATGCCAGTGCCGCCATCTATGTGGACCGCCTGAAGATAGCCGAGGCAGTGGCCAACGACATGGCCGTGGAGTCAGTGTCTATCGCCAAGAAACGCATTGAGGCTGGTGACAGCACTACGGTGACGGTGGGTGTGGCCAACTACGGTCTGCAGACGGCCGACGCCTACAAGGTGGTGCTCACACGCAACGGTGAGCCGTATGCCGAGAAGCGTGGCGAGGCCATCGAGAAAAATCATGCGGCCAGTGTTGAGTTTACCATACCGACCACCAAGGCGGAGGCAGCGAAGAGCTACACCTACCGTGCGGCGGTGGTGAACGAGGGCGACACCAACATCGCCAACGACTCAAGCTCGGTTGTCAAGCTGTACGTTCATGGCTCCGTGCTCCCCACTGTGGAGGAGCTGGAAGGCAGCGTGGCTCCCGGCCGCGTGAGTCTCACCTGGCAGAAGCCGGCCAAGAGCGAGATAGCTGATGCCGTGACCGACGGATTCGACGACTATGAGTCGTTTATCATCGACGGTATAGGCGACTGGACCACCTATGATGGCGACGGTACCCCGACCGCTTATTTCAGCGGTCCGAAGATAGCACATGCCTATGAGGCCAAGGCTTGGCAGGTATGGGCACCGGAGGAAGCCGGATTCAGCATAGAGAAGTTTGATGTGCTCACTCCTCACTCCGGCACTAAGTATCTTGCCTGCTGGGCAGCGAGCGACGGATCGACGAAAATCCTTCCCAACGACGACTGGTTGATATCTTCGGAGGTGACAGGCGGCACCGACGTGTCGTTCTACTACCGCAAACCTAACGACGGCAGCGATCCGCAGATATTCGAGATGCTCTATTCTACAACTGATAAAGACCCGGAGAGCTTCATCGCCTTCGACCGTGACTCCATCCCGACGTCAACCGATTGGCAGTTGTTTGAGTACACGCTCCCGGCCGACGCCAAGTACTTCGCATTGCGCAGTTGTTCAAAGGGCACCTATACCGTGGCGTTCCTGGATGACATCACCTATACACCGCTCTACGGCACGACAACTCCTGTCACCCTGTTGGGCTACAACGTTTACCGTGACGATGAGCTGATAGCCGAGAACGTGGCTTCGACCAGCTTCACCGACAATGCCGCACCGGAAGGCAACCATACCTACTATGTGACGGCTGTATGGAAGGAAGGCGAGTCAAACGCTTCGGAGCCTTATGCGGCAAGTGTCACAACCGGTATCTCTGTAGCCAAGACGCT
>CALGHW010000236.1 GCA_937916075.1 uncultured Prevotella sp. | reverse complement strand
ACGCTCGTACTGAGCCACAACAAGACCCTGGCCGCACAGCTCTACGAGGAGATGAGGGGCTTCTTCCCTGACAATGCGGTGGAATATTACGTGAGCTACTATGACTACTACCAGCCAGAGGCTTACCTGCCCACCACGGATACTTATATAGAGAAAGACCTGGCCATCAACGAGGAGATTGACCGGCTCAGACTGAGGGCTGTGTCGGCCCTGATGTCGGGCCGCAAGGATGTCATCGTCGTGTCGTCGGTGAGTTGTATCTATGGCATGGGCAGTCCTGTGGCCCTCTCGGAGAATGTCATAGAGCTGCGATGCGGACAGGTGATGGACCGCAACGCGCTGTTGCGGCACCTGGTACAGGCTCTTTATGTACGCAACGATCTCGACCTGCAACGCGGCTCCTTCCGGGTGCGCGGCGACACCGTGGACATCGCCATGGCATACAACGAAACGGTGCTGCGCGTCACCTTCTGGGATGACGAGATTGACGCCATTGAGGAGCTTGACGCCGTGACCATGGACCGCATGGCCTCGTTTGACGAGTATAAGCTGTATCCGGCCAACCTCTTCATGACCACACAGGAACAGACCAACACGGCCATCCGTAACATCCAGGACGATCTGGTCAAACAGGTGGACTACTTCCAGAGCATCGGTGAACCGCTCCAAGCACAGCGCATCAAGGAGCGCGTGGAGTATGACATGGAGATGATCAAGGAGCTGGGCCATTGCTCGGGCATCGAGAATTACTCACGCTACTTCGACGGCCGCCAACCCGGCGAACGCCCCTACTGCCTGCTCGACTTCTTCCCTAAAGACTACCTCATGGTCATCGACGAGAGTCATGTCACCGTGCCCCAAATCAACGCCATGTATGGCGGCGATCGGGCACGCAAGAACCTTGTGGAATACGGCTTCCGCCTACCGGCCGCCTTTGACAACCGGCCACTCACATTTGACGAGTTTGAGCAGATGATCCACCAGGTCATCTATGTGTCGGCCACGCCGGCTGACTTTGAGCTACAAGAGGCTGAAGGCGTCGTGGTGGAACAGATTATCCGTCCCACAGGCTTGCTCGACCCGGAAATCGAGGTGCGGCCCACGGAAAATCAGATAGACGACCTCACCGAGGAAATCCATGTCCGCATGGAGCGTGGCGAACGGGTCCTGGTCACCACCCTTACCAAGCGTATGGCCGAAGAACTGTCGGAATACCTGCTCAACCACGACATCCGCACGGCTTATATCCACAGTGACGTGGCCACACTCGACCGCGTGAAGATTCTCGACGACCTGCGTCAAGGCGTATACGATGTGCTGGTGGGCGTCAACTTGCTCCGCGAGGGCCTCGACCTGCCCGAAGTGTCGCTCGTGGCCATCCTGGACGCCGACAAGGAGGGATTCCTGCGCAGCCACCGCAGTCTGACGCAGACAGCTGGCCGCGCCGCCCGCAACGTGAACGGGAAGGTTATCATGTATGCCGACACCATCACGGCCAGCATGCAGCAGACCATCGACGAAACCCTACGCCGGAGGATGAAACAAATGCATTATAATGAAGAGCACCACATCGTACCTACGCAAATCAAGAAGTCGCTCAAGCAAAGCGTGTTGCGCTCTGAGATAGACGCAAGCGGCGACACAGGTAAAGCCTCCGCCGAAAAGGCCATCGCCTATACCGCTCCCGAGGAGGAACGGATGACGGCCGCCGACCCCATCATACAACGCATGACCCGCGAGCAGATAGAGAAGTGCATAGCCGCCACCACCAAGATGATGAAGGAGGCCGCCAAACGTATGGACTTCATGCAAGCTGCCCAATACCGCGACGAGATAGCCAGGATGCAACAGGAACTGGAGCTGAAAGGATAACGGAAACCCGACAGAAAGAAGTGTTAATCTCTGTAATCCCTGACAGGATTTATATATTTATGTGTAACTTTGCCTGTCCAAACAGAGAATAAGCATTTTATACTATAAAAAAAGATATTGAAGGATGAAAAAAATATTCATTGCGGCCATGTTGTGCCTCCCGCTCATGACACAGGCCCAAAACACATGGGAGGTAGCAGAGAATGAAGTGACGGGCGAGAAAATCAATCCAGACCAGAAGTATCTGGCCGGCGCAGTGCCTGTGGTGGACGGACGGGTACAGTTTCATACCGTCATCCAGGCACCCGGCAAGTCGGCAGACCAGATATACAGTACGCTGCTGAACTACCTGAGACACATGATCAAAGAGAGCAACCAGACCGAGCAGAGCCGCATTGCGATAGCCGACTCCACCGGACACACCATTTGTGCCTCTTTCCAGGAGTGGCTCGTGTTTAAAAGCACAGCACTCGTGCTCGACCGCACACGCTTCATGTACAACGTCGTGGTCAAGGCCGAAAACGGACAAGCCGACGTGACCATGACCCGCCTCTATTACCTTTACGACGAGGAGCGCAACCCCGAGACACTCAAGGCCGAGGAATGGATTACGGATGAATATGGACTGAAAAAGAACAAAGACAAGTTGTCGAGAGTGTCGGGCAAGTTCCGCCGCAAGACCATCGACCGCAAGGACTACCTCTTCCACAAAATGGCCCAACTGCTGAAATAAGCCAATCCTGACACAACCCTATAAACACAACTGTAAAAGACAGAAA
>CALGHW010000235.1 GCA_937916075.1 uncultured Prevotella sp. | reverse complement strand
GATTTCCACTTGAAAAACCGACTCACTCCACCAATAAAAGAAGGTAATGGAT
Organism: uncultured Prevotella sp.; assembly: GCA_937916075.1. Lineage (GTDB taxonomy): Bacteria > Bacteroidota > Bacteroidia > Bacteroidales > Bacteroidaceae > Prevotella. The sequence continues at coordinate 2,258 of CALGHW010000235.1, read as the reverse complement.
GTTGATGAACTGACGGATTTATGACATCACGCTTGAATCATGGACAAGAAGAGCCTTGTTTAGCGTGTTTGGTTGGCTATCTTAGAGTAGGTCACCAAGGTGAGCGGTGTGGGTCACCAAGGTGGCCTGCACGGGTCACCAAGGTGACCGGTACCGACCACCAAGGTGAGCGGCTCTAAACCTGGCCATTTGCAGGACAAACGTGGCCCTTATGAAGTGCTAAAAAGGGGCAAGTGGAGGAGTAGAGGTCGGCGCACTTTTGCAGACAAGCCGTTTTTAACAAAGAGAAAGAGTAGGGTTTCAAAAATATTCACTAACTTCGCAGTCTGATTCAAAAGCAACTACCAACAATGGAAAAGACAGACAAATACAAGCTGATGGCCACACTGGTCAGAGGATTCTTCGGGGGATACGCATCGGGAGTCATCGACTGTCATGTGTCGGACAGCCATGAGAAATTCCGCCCGCAGACGGTCAAGAAAGTCATGCTGGAACACTACGGTAAAATTGCCGACATCTTCCACGACACCGTGTTCTACCCCATCGCCGTGATGAACTTCAGCTATGAGGACGTGGAAAAAATCATCCGACAGGCCGACCCGAAGCAGACCGACATGATGGCGCTCATGAAGACCGTGTGTGCCACCGATGAACTGCACGAGGCCATGATCGCTGAATACAAACGCAACTTCAGCCTGCTTCTGGGCGGGCACTATGCCTCTGTGCCCGAACATTTTAAGACGTATACCCGAAACACCGGTGCCCCTGACCAGGTGGACACCGAGAAGGCCATCCGGCTGACGGTGCGCACCGTGATGACAGCCTATGCGCGAGGGATACGCAACGGAGGCACCGGCAAGGCTTCGCTGCACCAGCCCACCCTGTTCCGCCTGCTGCTCGACGCCATGACAACCCTGCTCTGCGACGGACCGCTCTCCAGACAAGATGCCGACCGGGGCGGACTGGGCGGACTCTTTCTTAAAGCGTGCCAAACGGAAAGCAATCTCAACATCATGACCGACGAGATGGAGCACACCTACAACAGCCTGGTGGAAAATGAGGGTATCATCGCACACGACGACAGGGCCAACTAAACTCTCCGAACAACGACAAATAAACAACAAATGAAAAAACTAATCGCATTATCCGTGCTTTTGACCGGCATGACTTTGTCGGTCCAGGCGCAATTCTCAAAGCCACGACGGGCATACGTGGAATATCTCGTCACGGCGAACCATGACAGCCGTATCTACAAAACGGGCGAACCATCCGCACTCACCATCACGGCCTACAAAGGCGGACTGCCACTCAACGGCGAGAAGGTGTACTACACCGTGGGCGACGAGATGCAGCCCGGACGCAAAGACTCGACAACATTCAAGGACGGAAAGGCCGTCATCCCGACAGGCACCCGACAACAACCGGGATTCAGGGCTTGCAGCCTCCAGTTCTCCGTCTACGGACAGACTTACAAGGACTTGGTCAAATTGGGATTCAGTCCTGACAGCATCCGCTCTTATACGCCTATGCCCAAGGATTTTGACAAATTCTGGAAGAAGACACTCAAAGAGGCTGAGAAAGTACGGCTGAACGCTGAAGTAACCCCGTTGCCAAAATACTCCACTCCAGAGGTGGAAGTGTCGTTGGTGAAGCTCAACGTGGGTCCTGACGGACGCAACATGTATGGCTACCTCACCAAGCCCCGCGACGGCAAGAAGCATCCCGTGCTGTTCAGTCCGCCAGGAGCCGGCTCCAGCAAAATCTCACCGACCACCTACTACAGCGAACGGGGATTCATTTATCTGAACATCAATATCCACTCAGGATGCAACTCCGAACTCAGCGACTCGGCTTATGCCGAGGCCCGGAAGATAGCCAACAACTACAACCGCAACGGCATCGGCGACAAGGACAAGTTCTACTACCGCAGCGTCTATGCAGGCTGCTCACGCTGTGTGGACTACCTGTGCTCACTGCCCGAATGGGACGGCAGCCATGTGGGGGTAACCGGCGGCAGCCAGGGAGGCGCACTGACCATTGTGACGGCGGCTCTCAACCCGAAGGTGACTTTCTGCGCCCCGTTCTACCCTGCCCTCTCCGACTTGCTGGGCTTCCGCCATCAGCGCGCCGGCGGATGGCCCAGGTATTTTGACAATAAGACGGAAGCCGACGGGGCCGAGACCACACTGCCTTATTATGATGTGGTCAATTTCGCGCGCAGGTTGGAATGTCCCGTGTTCTATTCGTTCGGATACAAT
>CALGHW010000234.1 GCA_937916075.1 uncultured Prevotella sp. | reverse complement strand
GCAGGTTTCTCTTCGTAATCAGGCAACTTTCTCATTTCAGCCGTTTCAAGTGCTCAAAAAGGAGTCTTGAGAGAATTTGAAAAATATTTATATTTTAAGTAGGTGCTCAAAATGAATCGCATCTATGAATCTCACCAAAAGAAGAGATGCTTTTATATGCCTCTACACTCTCTTTCGGCCCGTATGTCCAGCTCTCATCAGTCGTGTAGCCCGCTACACTCCCTCTTCGGAGCTGAACATACAAGCCAAAATAGAGCATAGAATCATATAAATTAATTTTGAGCACCTACTTATACAATAGCCATTTGGCAAATTCATAGATGCGATTCATTTTAAATACCACTTTACCAGAAGATATTGTCATTTTCAAAGAACACTTTCTTGCCATCAAGTGTATTTTTTACTATCTTTGCATCAAGCTATATACATGCGACAGTCAAAAGAACAACTTTCATTACTCTCCTTATAAAAATAAGCATTTAACTACATCAAAAAAATTAGAAACATGATGAGACATTCATTCTTAACCCTGGGCCTGTCATTGACCCTATCCATGGGTGCCTTTGCAGACAATCTGAACGTGACATCGCCCGACGGAAAACTGGTGGTGGCGGTGGACTGCACCGACGGAAGCGCCAGCTACTCCGTGAAGTACAACGACCAGCAAATGGTGGAGCCGTCGCGGCTCGGACTGAAAGCCAATATCGGCGACTTCAGCAACGGCCTGTCCATGACCGGCAACAAGACCCGCCGCATCGACGACAACTACACCATGCGAGGCACGAAGACATCGGCCGTGCACTATGTGGCCAACGAGCTGAGCGTGAACTTCCAGAACGCCAAAAAGCAGCCGATGACCGTCACCTTCCGCGTGTCGGACAACGATGTGGCCTTCCGCTATTCCTTCCCGCAAAAGGGAGAGACCGCCTGTATGGTGGTCAAGGAGGAACTGACCTCTTTCCGCCTTCCTTCAGTGACCACGACCTATATCTGTCCGCAGTCGGACCCGATGATTGGCTGGAAACGCACCAAACCCAGCTACGAGGAGGAATATACGCCCAACGCCCCCATGACCGCCAAGTCAAAATATGGGCGCGGCTACACTTTCCCTTGCCTGTTTAAGGTGGGCAAGAGCGGGTGGGTGCTGGTCAGCGAGACTGGCACCAACGGCAATTACGCCGGTTGCCACCTGACAGACTATGACGCCGCCAAAGGCTATCAAATAGCGTTCCCCATGCAGGAGGAAGCCAACGGATGGGGATCGGCCGAACCAGCCATGACCCTGCCGGGCAACACGCCATGGCGCACCATCACAGTAGGTGCCAGTCTGAAACCTATCGTGGAGACTACCGTGGCCTACGATGTGGTGGAGCCGCAATATGAGGCCAGCGAAGACTACAAGCCGGGACGCTACACCTGGAGCTGGCTGATATGGCAGGACAACTCGGTGAACTATGACGACCAGGTGAAATTTATCGACACGGCTGCCGAGATGGGGTATGAATACTGCCTGGTTGACGGATTCTGGGATACCCAGATAGGCCGCAAGCGGATGGAAGAGCTGAGCCGCTATGCCCAGAGCAAGGGTGTACACCTGCTGCTGTGGTATAACTCTAACGGTTTTGAGAATGACGCACCGCAGACACCCAAGAACTGCATGAACACCTCCGTCAACCGCAAGCGCGAGATGGCCTGGCTGAAGAAAATCGGCGTGAAGGGCATCAAGGTTGACTTCTTCGGAGGCGACAAGCAGCACACCATGCAGCTCTATGAAGACATCCTGAGCGACGCCAACGACTATGGCATCCAGGTCATCTTCCACGGATGTACCTTGCCGCGCGGATGGGAACGCATGTATCCCAACTTTGTGGCCTCGGAGGCTGTCCTGGCTTCGGAAAACACGTTCTTCACCGAGCACCATGCCAAGCAGGAAGGCTTTGAACTGACCATGCACCCCTTCTGCCGCAACGCTGTGGCTTCCATGGACTGGGGCGGCACCATCATGAACCGCTATATGTCCAAGGACAACAAGAGCCGTCATCGCCGCTACACGTCTGACTTGTTTGAGATGGCCGCCGCCATTGTCAACCAAAGCAGCGTGCAATGTATCGCCATCCAGCCCAACAACCTGAAGGAACTGCCCCAGCTGGAACTCGACTGGCTCAAAACAGTGCCCGCCGCCTGGGACGAGACCCGATTCATCGACGGCCAACCGGGCCGCTATGTGGTCCTGGCACGACGCAGTGGCGACCGCTGGTATGTGGCCGGCCTCAACGCCACCGGCACAACACTCAAACTTGACCTCAACCTGCCGATGTTTGCCGGACAACAAGTGGACTGCTATACCGACAAGGCCGTGAAGGGCAGCCAGTGGCCCGAGACCATGATTCGCAAAGTGAAAGTAGGCAAAAACGGACGCGCCAAAGTGGAGCTGCTCAACAATGGAGGACTGCTTTTACAATAACCTTAAACGCCTGTTAACAAATGCAAATTATCGGGGGGGGGTAATTGAGTTACATAAAAAAAAGTTACCTTTGCAATAACATTCAAATAGGGCGATACCTTGACGGGTGTCGCCCTATTTTATATAAAAATTAACTACAGTACTAACATGCACATTGGAAAAAGAATCAGAGAAAAATTAGATGAGCACGGCCATTCTGCTTCTTGGCCTGATACCAGCGCAGGTCGTTCTGCCCGTCCTGCTTCTTGGCTGGCAGAGCAAATTCCATGTGAGCGCTCAAATGTCTACAATATTTTCCGCCGGGAAAGTATCAATGTAGACTTGCTCGCCACCCTGTCCACCATCCTGGAGCACGACTTCTTTTATGATTTATCCGAAGAATGGAAAAGGCAAAGAATAAATGGCTAAGTCATTAACAATGACAAACTTTAAGGATTATGATTTGATAGATTAAAGAAAAAAAAACAAGAGCTTGGAATCAAGAGGCAAGCAGTTATTCAAACTGTCTTTATTGCCTTTTGATTCCAAGCTCTTGTTTTTCTAAACGCCTAAGAACTTTTCTTATGCCTCCTTTTGGCGCACGCCCATACGGGCTTCCACCACATTGATGACATAGTCGCCCAACTTCTCACACTCGCCGACGATATCCATATACATGGTGCCGATGGCGTAAGTGTACTCATGGTTGTTCACATCGTTGATGTTCTGGCTCTTCAACTGGTTGCGGTAGTTGTTGATTTCGTTTTCGATGTTGAATGAGCGGTTGGCGTCGAAGTTGTCCTTACGGCCCAAGAGCAACACATTCATCTGGGTGAGGCTGTCGTCGGTCAGCTCAAACATCTGGTGCAGATGTTCATACTGCCGCTCGGTGAAATCCTCCTTGCCGCTCATCTTGCGGTTGATGGTGCGCGCGATGTTGTAACAACTGTCGCCGATACTTTCCAGTTCGGAAATCTCGCGGAGCATGGCACGTATCTTGGCCTTGGTCTCGTCGCTCAAGTGGGCGTCGCTCACATTGTCCAAGTAGTTGGCAATCTCCAGTTCCATATTGTCACTGATGCTCTCATACTTCTCGATACGGGTAAAGAGCCGTGTAAACTCGGCATCGTTTTTGGTGCCCAGCAACTCGCGCACCATGGCAAACATACGCTGTATGCGCTCTGCAAACGACTGTATCTCCTTCTGGGCCTCCAGCACGGAAAGCTCCGGAGTCTTCAGCACGGCGTTGCCGCCGATATAGCGCAGGCGGAAGTCGTCCTCGTCCTTGGCCTTGGGCTTGATAATCATGCACACTAACTTCTCTATCTGCGGTATCAAACCGATGAGCAAGGCCGTGTTGCACACATTAAACGCCGTATGGAAGGCGGCCAACACGACCGACAACTTATGTGGATTGAGCTGTCCGCCCACGGCATGCGGGTCGTAATCCACAAAGCCACACACCATATCGACAAAGGGATAGAAGGCGCAGAGCACCCAAATCACGCCAACCACATTAAACACCAAGTGGCCCATGGCAGCCCGCCGGGCCTGCGTGTTGGCGGCCAGGGCGGCCAGGTTGGCCGTGAGCGTGGTGCCGATATTCTCGCCCATAACAAGGGCGATACCCGGGTAGATGGGCAACACGCCGCTCGAGCAGAGCACCATCGTAATGGCCATCAGGGCTGCCGACGACTGAAGCACACAGGTGAGAAACGTGCCGATGACTAAGAAAAGGAGGATTGTCCAATAGCTGTTTACGTCGAAACTGCTGAAGAAATGCAGAAGAGCCTGGTTGTGTCCAAGGTCCATGTCACGGCTCGTTTCGCTGAGAAGAGACAATGCGAAAAACATGAACGCGATACCGAAGAGAAAGTCGCCAATGTAATGAAAACGCCTGATATAAATAAGGAGGATTGCAACTGCAAATGCCGGAAACACCACATTGGCAAAATTGAATGACACTCCAAGACTCATGATCCAGGCGGTGAGCGTTGTTCCGATGTTGGCTCCCATAATCACCGAAATGGCCTGTGCCAGGGTAAGCAGACCGGCATTGACAAACGAGACCGTCATCACCGTGGTGGCCGTAGACGACTGCACCGAGGCCGTGACAAACATACCCGTGAGCAGGCCCGTAAACCGGTTTTTGGTCATGGTGCCCAAGATATGGCGCAACTGTGAGCCAGCCATCTTTTGGAGGGCCTCGCTCATTACTTTCATTCCGTAGATAAGGAGCGCCAGTGCTCCCATAATCTTAAAAATTATCCAAATCGACATATTTTAAATTTATTTATGATGCGATGGTTTGAGGGTGTCGATAAAACGAAGTAACTTTACGACATAAACCCCTAAAGTTGTAACAGTAATGGAACAAGTAATACAAATACGTTGCAAAAATAATAAAAAAATTAAAAACATACGCATCGGAAGCACACTTTCTGAAATTTTTCGTGCCTTCGAGTTGGATATGGAGTTTGGACCTGTCAGCGCCAAGGTGAACAACAAGGTGGAAGGGATGCACTACAGAGTGTACCACAACAAGGACGTGGAATTTCTTGACCTCCACTCCTCTTCCGGCCTGCGCACCTATACCCGCTCCCTCTTCTTCGTGCTCTGCAAGGCCGTACACGACCTTTATCCGCAAGGCCAGGTAGACATCGACATCCCCGTGTCCAATG
>CALGHW010000233.1 GCA_937916075.1 uncultured Prevotella sp. | reverse complement strand
AGTACCAGCAGACTTATGTGGAACTGGCAACGCAACAGAAGAGCGTGGAGCTGGCCCGACAGAACTATGACGTAATCAACGCGCGCTACCTGAGCCAACTCGCCCTGGTGACCGATATGGTGGACGCCTCCAACATCCGCCTGCAGGCTGAGCTGAAAGAAGTGGACGCACGCATCAACATCGTCTATGCCTACTACCGCATAAAGTATGTGGCGGGAGAAATATGATGAGCGTGACAGGGCCTATTGAGAAGAGAATACAACAAACCGTAAAAACAGATAAAGATGAACAAGAAATTGATTAAGAGATTATATAATGTAGTGATTATCCTCCTGCTGGCCGGAGCCATAGGCTGGTGCTTCAGCCACTTCTACCATGGGAATGGCGTGGAATACACTGACGACGCACAGGTGTGCCGGCACATCACCCCCATCAATACCCGGGTGCCTGGATTTATCAAGGAAATACATTTTACTGACTTCCAGCATGTTAAGAAGGGCGACACGCTCGTCATCATCGAGGACGCCGAGTTCCGGCTCCACCTGGCACAAGCCGAAGCCGGACTGCGCGGCTCCAAGTCGGGATCGTCGGTGGTGTCGGCCAGTATGGGCACCACGGCCAGCAATGTGCAGACGGCCGCTGCCGGCATAGAGGAAGCCCGGGTGGACATGATGAACGCCAAGCAGGATTTTGACCGCTTCGCCTCCCTGATGAAGAAGGACGCTGTGACACGCCAGCAGTATGACAACGCCCACGCCCGCTACCTCGCGGCAAAAGCCCGCTACGACCAGGCCTGCAGCCGCCGGCAGAGTGCCGCGTCGGTGCGCGACGTGCAGCATGAGCAGCTGGGTGGCTCGCGGGCCGGCGAGAGCGTGGCCGAAGCCCAGCTCAACTTGGCCCGGCTGAATCTTTCTTATACGGTCATCGTGGCCACTTGTGACGGGGTCATGGGCCGAAAGGACATCCATGTGGGACAGCTCGTGCAGCCGGGACAGATGCTGGCGCGCATCGTGGACGACCATGATGTGTGGGTAGTGGCCAATTACCGCGAGACGCAAATGCCGGGTATCACCGTCGGCAAGGCCGTCGATTTCACGGCCGACGCCATTCCGGGAGTCGTGTTCCACGGCAAGGTGGAGGCTCTGTCGGCCGCGGCCGGTGCCGCCTACTCCATGATTCCGGTGGATAACGCCACGGGCAACTTTGTCAAGGTAGAGCAGCGGGTACCCGTGCGTATCCGCCTG
>CALGHW010000232.1 GCA_937916075.1 uncultured Prevotella sp. | reverse complement strand
CGTGGGTATGTCTGTTCCGGCATGGCTCAGCGACTATTCCAATGACCTGATGGTGAAGAGCGGAGGCAATCTGGTGCGGTGGATGCATGTGGCGCCATGGAAGCAGGATGTGGAGTCGTGCGACCGGGTGGGCCTTATCCAGGCCATGCCGGCCGGTGACGCCGAGGCCGATGTGACGGGCCGTCGTTGGGAGCAGCGTGCCGAGGTGATGCGTGACGCCATTATCTACAACCGCAACAATCCCAGCGTGGTGTTCTACGAGTGTGGCAACCAGCGCATCTCTGCCGAGCACATGGTGGAGATGAGGAATATACGTGACCAGTATGACCCTCACGGCTGGCGCGCCATCGGCAGCCGTGAGACAGACCCGAGGCCGAGTATGGTGGTGAGATGCTTTATGTCAACAAGAGCGACACCAAGCCGATGTGGATGATGGAGTATTGTCGTGACGAGGGATTGCGCTGGTACTGGAATTCCTGGAGCTATCCCTTCCACAAGGAGGGCGACGGACCGCTCTACCGCAATGCGCCGGCCACGGCATACAATCATAACAGTGACGAGTTTGCCCGGGAACTGGTGGAGCGCTGGTATGACTATTGGCTGGAACGTCCGGGCAGTGGCACCAAGGTCAATGCCGGTGGCGTGAAGATTGTGTTCAGCGACACACAGACTCATGGCCGTTCGGCCGACAACTATCGCGTGAGTGGTGTGGTTGACCCCATGCGTGTGCCCAAGGATGCCTTCTATGCCCATCAGACCATGTGGGACGGATGGGTGGACGACCTCAAGCCTCATACCTATATCGTGGGCCACTGGAACTATAAGCCTGGCGAGGTGATTCCTACCGTCTATGTCGTGTCTACCAGCGACAGCACCGTGTTGGTGCAGAACGGACAACGTCTGGCTCCCGCGGAGCATAAGTTCCGTTTCCTGTCTGTTTACAAGAATGTGAAATATACGGCCGACAAGTTGACGGCTATCGGCTTGAGCAAGAAGGGCCATGAGGAGTCGCGGTATACCTTGGAGACGGCCGGTACGCCAGCTTCCATCAAGCTGACCAAGATAGAGAATCCCACCGGTTGGAAGGCCGACGGCAACGATGTGGCCCTGGTACAGGTGGAGATTGTCGACAAGCAAGGTCGTCGGTGTCCGCTCGACAACCGCTTGGTCAAGTTTTCACTCAGCGGACCGGCTGAATGGCGTGGTGGTGTGGCCAAGGGCAAGGACAATCATGTGTTGTGTGACACCCTGCCCGTGGAGAGTGGTGTCAACCGTGTGATGCTCCGCTCGCTTCCCAAGGCCGGCACCGTGACCCTGACCGCCAAGGCGGAGGGAATGGCTGACGCCAAAGTGACGTTTGCTACCAAGGCTGTCGAGGTGAAGGACGGACTGTCCACCTATATGCCTTCCGATGGACTGCCCTGTGTGCTCGACCGTGGAGAGACCCCGGCCACACCCTCGTTCAAGCAGTGGCGTCGCGAGGTGGCTGTTGATTCAGTGGTGGCTGGCAGTGGCAAGAATCCGGAATGGACTTTCGACGGCATCGAGAATACCTCGTGGGAGAGTGGCAACGACATTGACAAGGCCTGGATCACGTTTACCCTGGCTGAGGATACCCAGATAGATGATATCTGCATGAAGATGAAAAACTTCCGTGCCACGACTTATCCCATCGCCGTCTATGCCGGTGATGTAAAGGTGTGGGAGGGATGGACTCCCAAGGCCATCAGCTTCATCCATATCCCGTTGAAAAATGCGCCGAAGAGCCGCACCTATACCATCCGCAGCCTCGGACAGAGCACCACAAAGGATGCTTTTGGCGCTGTCAAGGAGCTTGACAGCCGCAACGACGAGAAGGCTGTCAAGGGCGGTAAGAACGCCATCAAGATTATCGAGGTGGAGTTCTTGAAAAACCTGTAAGAGATAAGGATAGGGAATCCCTTTGTTTTGAAAGCCCCCGAGGACAATGTGATGTTGTTCTCGGGGACTTTTGTTGTTTGGGGGATGTTTCTTTTGGGGTATCCTCTTTTTGAGTTATCAGTATGCCGATATTCAAACATTTTTTTGTACCTTTGTCCTCACTACTGAAAAGACAATTTTATCAACTGTCATCATAACTAAAAACTTAAAAACAAATGGTAAACAGATTTATTCTTAATGAAGTATCGTATTTCGGTCCGGGCGCGCGCAAGGAGTTGCCCACAGTGGTAGCCGCTCGTGGCTGGAAGAAAGCGCTGGTAGTGACCGACAAGGGACTCATGAAGTTTGGCGTGGCCAAGATGGTACTCGACGTGCTCGACGAGGCTTCCATTCCCTATGAGATTTACGACGATGTCAAGCCCAATCCTACGGTGACCAATGTGACCATGGGTGTTGAGGCCTGCAAAAAGGCTGAGGCCGACTTCATCATCGCCATTGGAGGTGGTTCGTCGATGGACACCGCCAAGGGTATCGGTATTGTGGTCAACAATCCTGAGTTCTCCGACATCGTTTCATTAGAGGGCGTCGCACCGACCAAGAAGAAGTGTCTGCCCATCGTAGCCTTGCCTACCACGGCCGGAACAGCCGCCGAGACCACCATCAATTATGTGATTATCGACGAGAAGCGTCAGCAGAAAATGGTATGTGTAGACCCCAACGACATTCCTGCCGTAGCCATCGTGGATGCCGAGCTGATGTATTCGTTGCCCAAGGGCCTCACAGCCGCCACAGGCATGGACGCCATGACCCACGCCATCGAGGGACTCATTACCAAGGCTGCCTGGGAAATGAGCGATATGTTTGAAATCAAGGCCATCGAGATGATTCACAAGTATCTGCCTATCGCTGTCAACGACCCGAAGAATCCCGAGGGCCGCAACGGTATGGCTGTGGCCCAGTATATTGCCGGTATGGCCTTCTCAAATGTGGGCTTGGGTGTAGACCATGGCATGGCCCATCCGATGAGTGCCCTGCACGACGTGCCCCACGGCGTGGCTTGTGCCATCCTGTTGCCTACCGTGATGCGCTATAATATGCCGGTGAGCGTCGACAAGTATGTGGAGATTGCCAAGGCTTGTGGCGTCTATAAGCCTGAGATGACCCGTGAGGAGGCTGCCGAGGCTGCTTGCCAGGCCATTGAGGACCTGTCAAAGCTTGTGGGAATCCCCCAGCACCTTTCCGAGCTGGGCATCACCGAAAAGGATATTCCAGCCTTGGCCGAGCAGGCCATCACGGATGTCTGCACACCGGGCAATCCGCGGGAGGTGACCAAGGACGATATCATCGCCTTGTACCACAAGATTCTCTAAGAGTTTCACTTGGGGGGGCGGTATAGGTATCGCCGCCGATATTCCATTGAAGGAGGATACATTCACTGCTGCCAGTGGGTGTATCCTCCTTCAATATTGGATATAAATGGGGTATGAATAGGGCCGGAGAAAATAATATGGGCTTAAATTTTGTT
>CALGHW010000231.1 GCA_937916075.1 uncultured Prevotella sp. | reverse complement strand
AAATCACATGGCACAATGTATGGATTCCCGTGGTGTGTTGCCTTTTGATAGCCTTCCTGGGCGTGTCGCCAATATGGATTATTGTGGCCGCCGGTGTGTGTGGCTGGCTCTATGGACGCTGGCAAGACAGCCGGAAGGCGGGTGGTGAAAAACAGTAATATCTACTTCTTATTCTGAAACTTAACAACCATGGAACTTTTTCTGAAACTCTTTATCATTTTTACCAAGATAGGCACGTTTAACTTTGGTGGCGGTTATGCCATGCTGTCGCTGATACACAATGAGTGTGTGGTGAAAAACCAGTGGCTCACGAATGCCGAGTTTACGGACATCGTGGCCATCAGCCAGTCTACGCCGGGCCCTATCGGTATCAATGCCGCCACCTATGTGGGCTATACAGCGGTGCTCAATCAGGGCTATCCGCAATGGGCGGCTATCTTAGGGTCGGTGTTGGCCTCGCTTTCTATCCTTTGGCTGCCGTTTATCATCATGATTCTCATCAGTCGCTACCTCATCACCCATAAGGACTCCAAGCTTGTCAAGGACATCTTTGGCGGCCTTCGGCCGGCTATCATTGGCTTGATTGCCGCGGCGGCCCTGCTGTTGATGAACAGGGAGAACTTCGGCTCGCCGTCAGACAGCCCGGTGCTGTTTGGCTTGAGCGTGATGATATTCCTGGCCGCGTTTTATTTCACCCGCTGCCGCAAGACCAATCCCATTTTGGTCATGCTGGTGTGTGGTGTGCTGGGCCTGATATTCTATTGAAATAACTGGCATAATACCCTTAAGTCTATGAAATCTGAATTTATCTCTATCCTTCGAGCCACAGGCCGAAAAGGTATCGACAGTGTGGTGGGCTATCTTGACAAGTCGGGCTTCTTTACGGCGCCCGCTTCCGTCAATCGGCATCTCGATCATGACGGTGGACTGCTGGAGCACTCCATGAATGTGTATCTCATAGCCATACGTCTGCGCCAGCAGATGATCGCGTTGCGTCCGGAACTGGAAGAGCGGTTGCCTGAAGCGAGTGTGGCCATAGCGGCCTTGCTCCATGATGTGTGTAAGTCCAATATCTATCACAAAACCACCAAATACCGCAAGGACGCGAACAACCGTTGGGAGACTTACGACGGCTATGAGGTGGACTATAGCCGCTTTCCCATGGGGCATGGCGAGAAGTCGGTGGTGATGCTGTTGCGGTTGGGGCTGGAGTTGACCAATGATGAGATATTGGCTATCCGCTGGCATATGGGCGCCTGGGACTTGTCGTTCCAGAGCTACGAGGCCAAGTGTAATATCTCAGCTGCCGGCGACACGCCGCTGGTGACTGTCATTCAGGCAGCCGACAATCTGGCCGCCCACTTGTTGGAACTGGAATGACGATATTTCTTACAACCGAAGACAGTACCGGTTTATAAAAAGCAATCGGCCTGCACAGGCAATGTCAGGATTCTGACATATGCCTATGTGCAGGCCGATTGCTTTTTCCAATGTTTATTTTCTCCAGAAGCGGGAGGTGATGTCCTGAAAGTCATCACCGGCGGCGCGCTTGTAGAGCCGTTGGTTGGTGGTGCGGTCTTTCAGACATCCCAAGTGCTCTATATAAGGGCCGAGCTTGATGTAGTCGAAGTCACGCTTGTGTACATTGGCCGGCACCGTGGCCCGTCCGCTGTACCAGGCCACCTTCAGTTCGGGATGTTCCCGGTGCAGGTATTTGGCCAGGGCGTTGACATAAGTAGGCTCAGCATCGCCCCCCATGAAGCAGATGCAGGTGATGTCACCGCCATAGTGCTTCATAAACTCTTCGCTGTGGCAGCCCGGGCAGCGACACGGACAGTTGGACAGGTTGATGGAGAGTGTCACCTCGTCAGGTATTTCTTGAAAGACAATACCTGTATTAACATATTTCAGCACGTTATAATCTTGTGGTTTAGGGTCTTGTTGTCTGTGGAGTTATGCTTTCTGTTCCTTGTAGTAGAAGCGGTGGGCTGCTTCCTTTTGCCGTGCGGCCGAGAAGTTGCTCACGCGCTTCAGGTAGCCGATGATGCGGGTCATGTAGTCCACATTCTTGGAGTGGCAGTGGGGACATTCCTTGAGGTAGCGCTTGTCGATGTGTCCGCAGTCGTTGCAGATGGTGTTGGGGATGTTGAACGTGAAGTAGTTGCATCCCTCCTTGGCGGCCACACGCAGCAACTGGCGGTATTGTGCCTTGGAGAGGTGCTCTTCCAGGTTCATGTGGAGTGCCGACCCACCTGTGAGGTGCTGGATATAAGGAGCGCCATGGAGCTTAAACTTGTCGATGATGTTGAGCGAGTCGTCCTCCACCACATAGAAGTAACTGTTGTAGCAGTCGCGTGGCACGACGTAGCCGTCTTCGCGGTCCCACTTGGCGTGTTTCACGCCTACATTCTCGGCCGGAATCATCTCGCAGTTGAAGAGCACGTCCTTGGAGCGGTATTCCTTGTTCTTCTTCTCCACCAGTCCCAGGACCGTCTGTACAAACTTGAGGTAGTCGGGATTGTCGTTGATGGCCAGTCCCATAAACTCGGCTGCCTCTACCAGTCCGTTGACGCCGATGGTGAGATACTGTCGGCCGATGTTGATATAGCCGGCGTCGAAGAGCGGCAGCATACCGTGCTTCATGAGCTCCTTCAGGTTCTCATTGTAGGCCAACTGCACCTTGTGACAGAGGTCGATGACCTCTGTGAGGTATTCCTTGTAGTCGAGCTGGTGGTTGACGGCATACTGGATGCACCGGTTGAGGTTGATGGTGAGCACGCTCTTGGAGCCTGTCGACACACCTCCGGCACCGAGTGTATAGCTGAATCCGTTGTCCTGGATTTCGTTGCGCAGGCGGCAGCAGCTCGACAGCGAGTCGGCATTGTCGCTCATGTAGGTGAAGAAGGAGTGTCCTTCCGAATACATCTCGGCGGTGAAGTCGCCCCACTCCTTGTCTATCACGTCGCCGTCCTTGCTCAGCAGGGCCATTGTCTCCACGGGGAAGGTGAGCACGGTCTTGGTGCGCTCCTTGTTAAACCATTTCATAAACCGCTTTTGCAGCCATGACAGTCCGTTCCAGTCGGGCTTGGAGCCGTCGGGAAAGTAGAAGTCGCCAAAGAGGCTTTCAAAATAAGGCTTGTCATAGTAGGCGATGTTCCAGAACACGGCCTGATAGTTGCGGGCGCCGGTGGGCTGGTTGATGCTGTACACGATTTGCTCAAAGCAGTCGGTGATGATTTTGTCGATGGTGCGGTGCTTGGACGAGAGGTCAACCACCTTGTCGGCCTCCGTGTAATACTCGCGTCCGTACTCCAGTCCGATAAAGTAGTTGAGGTACATCAGGAATTCGGGCGTGGCGCATGCGCCGCTCAACATACTGGACACCATGAACACCATGTTGACAAAACCGCCGCAGAACGATTTCAGGTTGGTCGGGGCGGTGGAGTTGCCGCCGATAGAC
>CALGHW010000230.1 GCA_937916075.1 uncultured Prevotella sp. | reverse complement strand
AAATAAACGCTGGCTACCTGGCGCACCACAGCATCATCGGTCAACATCCGTATGACAAGCTTTCCGCCTGCGGCATAAAACAAGGTGAAAAGCATCGCCATCGCCACGCCCCACCCCATGACCCTCCGCAAGGTGTCACGGAAAGCCACATGATTGTCCGCTCCATAATAGCGTCCGCCCATGGCCTCACCTGCATAGGCAAATCCATCCATCACATAAGAGAAGAGAAGATAAAACTGCATCAGGATGGTATTGACCGAAAGGATGACAGCCCCTTGACGGGCTCCGGCTGAGGTAAAACAGAGATTGACTCCGACCAAAAATAAGGTACGAAGAAAGATGTCACGGTTGACGGTGAAGAAGCGGCTCATCGCCTCGTAACACAAGAGTCCATGCCACTGGAAATAGGGATATAGCCGTCCATAGCTGCGACACGTAATCCAAAGCGCCATGGCCAGTCCGGCATACTGGGCCACAAGTGTGCCAAGGGCCACACCGCGCAGTCCCCAACGCATCCCGAAAACCAGCAGCAAGCTGGCCACGATGTTGACCACATTCTGTACGATGGCCGTCAGCATGGGCAAGCGGGTATTCTGCATACCCACCAGCCAACCTGTCAGCGTATAGAGTCCCAGCATGGCCGGTGCTCCCCATATACAAATAGAGAAATAGGTGGAAACCAGTGGCACCACGTCGTCCGTTGGGTGAATAAGCCACAGCATCAGCCGCAGCAACGGTGTCTGAAATACCAGCATGAGCAATGCCACCGACAGGGCCACCACCCCACCACGCGCCAACAAGCGGGTAAGCTCGGTGAGGTCACGGCGCCCCAAGGCCTGTGAGGTCATGCCACTGGTGCCCATTCTGAGGAATCCGAAAATCCAATATATCAGACTGAACATCATTGAGCCTACTGCAATGGCACCGATATAGACCGCATCACCGATGTGGCCCACAATAGCCACATCCACCATTCCTAATAAAGGCACGGTGATGTTTGACAGGATGGAAGGCAAAGCAATGCCCAAAATCTGACGGTCGCGCTGTTTCATAACAGGATGCAAAGTTAGCGCAAAAAATCCGAATGGCCGAATACTGTATCCGGAATATCTGTGCTTTTACTTTTTCGCCCTGTTTTTGACCCGCTGCGGGTTGGGGTGCTGGATAAAACGCACCACTTGCACCTGGTTTTTGTTTCCCATGCAGACATCCACCTGCCGATTGGCCGCCCCCCTGTTTTCCTGAAACACGCATTTCATTTTCTTGTAATCCAGCACGTTCAGATGAAACCAACTGCCATAAAAGCGCGAGGCGGCAAAGCGGGGGGAGATGTCTTCTGTTTTGCCATTCGGATAATCGAACACATCTTCTATCGACCAATTGTCACAAGTGGTCTTCAAGACAAACTCCTGGGACTTATACGACATTTCTATTTCATACGGGTCTCTGTATCTCAGCTGTTCAAGAAACATTTGTTTGACTTCAATATCATCCGATACAATCAGCATACCTACTTCTCTCTTCAAGCCGTCATCGTTGTGTCCACGCCTCAAAGCCATTCTCAACATTTCATCCTTACATTTGCTTGTTTTGCAGATGCAGGTATGCTTTGCTTCTGCGCCCTCACCCTTTTGATGGTTGGGGTGCTGAATGAAATGCACCGTCTGGCATCGGCCTGCGTCATCTTTCAGGACTACATCAAAACGCCGTTCCACGGAATCTTCGTTTTCTAAGAACTTACATTTCAACTCATTACCTTTCATTTTAGCGAAACTGCACCAAATAAAAACAAGCTGCGAAGGGCGATTGGAAATTTTTCGTGTTTTATAATCCATACAATCCCGAGCTTCATCTATCCAACAATTTTGGCTGTCAGTCATTTTCAAGACAAACTCTTGATACTCATACGACAACACGATTTCATAATCTTTTCCTTCTTGCAGTTCCTGAAGGGTCCTTGACGGAAATTCAATATCGTCAGATGTTATCATGATGGGCGTTTTACCTCCTGCGGTCAGGCCTTTATCATCATTATCAGGATGTCGGACAGTGTCCGAATCGACGACTGTATTCGAGCAGACAGGTTCCGTTCCATTTGCCGTGCCGAAGCCAAACAGACAACCCAACAGAATGAAAATCAATGCATATCTCATAATGTTATATTTGTTTTGTCATTTTTTGCTGATTGTGAATAAAGAGGGGCGTTATTTTGCCGCACGTTTTGCTGCCGCCTTCTTGCCCCGCTGAGGGTTAGCGTGCTG
>CALGHW010000229.1 GCA_937916075.1 uncultured Prevotella sp. | reverse complement strand
ATTGACCGTGGGCAGTCCGGCCAGCGCTTTCTCCTCCTGGTTGCTGGCATTGTTGTTGAGTGTCCGCGCATAAGTATAGGTATAGGCGGCCATCAGGTCCAGCCACCGGAAGGGCTTGGCCTTCAACTGGGTGCTGAAGAGAGCCGTATAGCCGCGGGAGGTATTGGTCATCACCACGGCATAATTGATGTTTTCATGAATACGCTCGGCCGTGGCACCGGCGTAATATTTCCGGTTGTCAGGGCCATCCAGACGGGAAGTCTTGGTCTCGTCGATATTGGCGTCATACTGGGTGATGGCATGGATATTCTTGGAGAAGGTGCCTTCCACGGTGAGCGTGGCCTCAAAGGGCAGCGGCAACCGGTAGTCCACGGCCAGTGTGCTGCTCCACACCTGCGGCATCTTGAAGTGGTCGTCGATGGCCACGATATTGCGAATGTCGCCTGCCTTGGTGGCAAAGAGGTCGGGATATTTGGGAGCCAGCTCGGCCAGCACCTCATCCGGCGTGCGCACCCGGCCAGCCAAGTCGTTGAGCAAGGCTCGCTGGGCGACCGACCCGTCGGCCCGGGCCATGGTCGTGGCTTGCAGCATACCGCTACCCTCCTGCATCTTGGACAGGTATATCAGCGGAAAACGCCCGGCAAAGAGCCCGGTTCCGCCACGGAGCGTGAGCCCACCGTTGCCCAGCACATCATAGGTGAATCCCAGCCGGGGCGAGAACATCGGCATCGCCTTGGGCCAACGGCCTGTGTTGAGCCGCACCCCATTGAAGTCAACATCGGCAATGGAGGGATTCTCGTATCGATGATTGGTATACCAAGGCAGGTCCATGCGCAGGCCATACTGCAAGGTAATCCGGTCGGTAGCCCGCCATTCATCCTGCACATAAACTGAATATTTGTTGTAATGGACATCGCTCAAGGCCCGCTCCTGTCCGGTGAGCGAATAGCAGAGCGCGAAGGCTGTGGGAGCCGCCCCATTCTCAAAATCCTCTATCGACGCATAGCGGTAGTAGCCGGCGCCATAGCGCATAAAACAGTTGGACGCGCTGGTCACGGAAAAGTCCATGCCGGCCGTAAGAAGATGTCGGCCCCAAGAATAAGACAGGCGGTCGGAGAAGTTCCAGGTATGGTCGATGATGCCGTTGTGCCAGGCATACTGGTCATAGCCGGCATACATATAAGGATAGTCGTTGCCGTCGTAAGGCTTGTAGATGTCTATGGCCGGGAAGTCAGCGTCACAGCGGCGGTTGTTGATGTCGCTGAAGGTAAAGCTGGCCGTGAGCTTGTTGTACAGGTTGGCCGTGAGTGTGCTGTTCAGCTCTGCCGTGAGTGAGTGTACGTTGTCCACCTGCTGCCAGGTGGAGCCGCGGAAGGCCATCGAATAAAGGCTCACGGGGTTGGCCTTGCCGCTCATCGAGGCTCCCGACACATTGTTGTCGGCCGTGGACGCACTCATGTTATAGCGCACCATCAGGTGATGACGGGCATTGATGTTCCAGTCGATGCGGGCATTGAGCCTGTACATCTTGCGCTGCCCCTGGTAGTCTGTATAGGAACCGGGATCCCAGCCGTAGTGCGACAGGGCGGAGGCAAAACGCCGCATGTCCGCTTCGGTCACGCGCGAGATGTTTTTCTGCTGGTTATACAGTCCGTCGGCCGAAAGGGAATAGCTCTGGAGGGGCGACGGTGCGTTCTCGTATTCACCATTGACAAAATAGAATAGCTTGTCGCGCAAAACAGGGCCTCCGATACTCACGCCGTAGACGTTGCGTCCGTCTTCGGCCCGGGTGCCGAGGTCGGTCCCGGCTATTGAGTTGCCCCGCAGGTGCTGGTTGCGCCAATAGGTGTAGGCGGTAGCCTTCAACTGGTTGCTGCCGCTTTTGGTCACCATATTGGTGGCCGCTCCGATGAAATTGCTTTGGGTCACGTCGAAAGGGGTCTGCGCTATCTGTATCTCGTCGATAGCGTCGAGCGATACGGAGGTCATGCCGCCCAGCATGGAGTTCTTGTCCAGTCCCATGTTGTCGCTGAAGCTGGCGCCATCAAGCATATAGCTGTTATAGCTGCGGTCGCGTCCGGCAAAATAGCCGCTCCCATTGGAATAAGGCGACATCCGCTCAAGGTCTTCTATCGAGCGACTTACATTGGGCATATTCATGATTTGGGATGCGGTGATGACGGTGGACGCGCCGGTATGCAAATCGTGTGCCCTGCCCTTGACCACGACATCGGCCAAGGCGGTGGAGGGTGACAACTTCACGTCACACCGCTCGGTGTTGCCCAGATGTAGCGTAAGGTCTGTCACCGTATGCTTCCGGTAACCCAGGTAAGACACCGTCACCTCATAGGGACCGCCCACCCGGAGACCTTGTATCTGGAAGGCGCCGTCCTTGTTGGTCACGGCCAGGTAGTGCGTGCCCGAAGGTTTGTGCGTGACAACTACCTGCGCACCGATGACATCGGTACGTGCGTCATCCACGACATGGCCCAAGATGGCCGCTGTGGTGACTTGTGCCTGCATCGGCACTGTCATCCCGAGTAATGACACAATGAGGGCTATCATCACTCGCCTTACTGTCTTACCCATATCAAGTTAGCTTTTAATATTCTTGCCTCCAATACTTTTCTTCCATGGCCTATTTTATCATCGGTTCCACAGGAGAAACACCCTTACGAGTATTCCTCACTCTGTTGTCATTAAGCAGTCGAAATTCGCAAATTTCTATATTTTGCAGCCTTTTACCGACTAAAATCACTCACTTCCATCAAAAAACTACCGAAATAGTTCCTATAATTATGGTGCAAATATACGAAATTTAGGTTATACGAACAAATAATTTATATTCTATTTCGGGGGGGGTAAACGCATCTTGCCCATTTTTGACACATTCTGTACCCCACTGAAAATTCGGATTTACGGGAAATGGCCGTTGCCCATTAGCAAAAGCCACCTGACTTATCCGGCTCTAAAGTAGGCTATTTTATAGCAAAAGTAAGCCTTGTCTTTCCATCAAGACTGGGTGATGATTTACAAATGTCAGGCGTGCATTATCAAGAGAAGACATCTGGTCAGCTTATTTCAAAAAAAACGGCATTTTCGTATCATTTTCGATATAAAATCTGTACTTTTGCAACCTGTAAACACTGAAATAGACTTTATACATGAACGAAATCGTATCTTTGGACATGTTGCAGGCCTCCGGTATCGGAGCCCTGGCTTTGCTGGCCGGTATGGCCATGACACGCAAAATCAAGTGGTTGCAGCGTTTTTGCATACCTTCACCCGTATCCGGCGGTTTGCTGTTTTCGCTGATTACCCTATTATTATATAAGGTAGCCCACATCGAGGTAACCTTCGACGGAACCCTGAAAGATGTATTCATGCTGGCCTTCTTCACTTCCGTGGGCTTCCAGTCAAACATCAAAGTGCTGCGCCAGGGCGGCAAGACCCTGGTGCTGATGCTGGTGCTTCTGGTGGTCATCATCGCCATACAAAACCTCATGCCCTTAGGCATCACCCGCCTGATGGGGGTCAACCCGCTGATAGGCATGGCGGCAGGCTCCATCTCCATGGCTGGCGGACACGGCACGGCCGGCGGATTCAGCGCCGTACTGGAAGGGATGGGGCTAAACGGGGCGGCCACGGTATCAATGGCCGCCGCCACCTTCGGACTGATATCTGGCTCGGTCATCGGTGGCCCGGTGGCCGAACGGCTGATACGCAAGCACCTCAAGTCGGAACACCTGGAGCCCAAGGACTTCACCCCCGACCCGGCCATGACAGGCATTGAGAGCGACGAGTCGCTGCCGGCCGGGCGCGAGAAGCATCTCAGCAGCCACGAGGAGGAATTCCAGCAATATGCCTCAGCCACCTACTCGCTGCTTATCGTCATGGCCCTGGGCACGCTGACCAGCCGCCTGCTCCAAACAACGGGCATCACCTTTCCCACCTACTTTGGCGCACTCATCACGGCGGCCATCATCAGAAACGTGATTGAGCACACCCGCTACAGCCGCAAACTGGCCATGGAGAAGATTGTGAGTGTGGGCAATATCTGCCTGTCGCTCTTCTTAGGCATGGCCATGATTTCGCTGAAGCTGTGGGAACTGCAGAGCCTGGCCATGCCGCTGCTCACCATCCTGGTGGCCCAAGTGGCAATGATTGCCTTGCTCACTTACTTTGTGGCCTTCCGGCTGCTGGGCAGCGACTATGACGCGGCTGTACTCGTGGCCGGCATCTGCGGCTTCGGACTCGGCGCCACCCCCAACGCCATGGCCAACATGAGCGCCGTATGCTATAAATACCACTACTCGGTGAAGCCTTTCCTCATCGTGCCCATTATCGGAGCGATGTTTGTAGACCTTATCAACACCGGCATCATCACCTTTTTCCTCCATTGGATAGGATAAATTCCGATAGAGAGACGACTGACACCTTCACATCATCAGTCGTCTCCCTATCGCTTACCTTCTCCTATCTTCATTTTTTCAGGATTTCTCATCCATAAAAAATCCTATTCTCTTTAATTTTCCAACCGTTTGCAGTAACTTTGCAACCGATTTCAATAAACCACTAACATCATCAATATCTTTTATGGGAGGCATTTTCGGAACCATTTCCAAAAAAAGCTGTGTGGCCGACTTATTTTACGGCACAGACTATAACTCACATCTCGGCACGCGCCGGGGCGGTATGGCAACCTTCAGCAAGGAGAAAGGATTTGTCCGCTCCATCCACAATCTGGAAAGCTCCTACTTCCGGACCAAGTTTGAACCCACACTCGACCGCTTTGAGGGGAGCACCTCGGGCATTGGCGTCATCAGCGATACCGACGCCCAGCCACTTATCATGAACTCTCACCTCGGCCGGTTTGCCATCTGCACCGTGGCCAAGATTGTGAATATCGAGGAACTCACCCGCCAACTGCTCGACAAGAACATGCACTTCGCCGAGATGTCGTCGGGCAGCACCAACCCCACCGAGCTTGTCGCCCTTCTGATTATTCAGGGAAAGACGTTCAAGGAAGGCATCGAGAATGTGTACCGGCATATCAAGGGCTCATGCTCCATGCTGATTCTCACGGAAGACGGCATCCTCTGCGCCCGCGACAGCTGGGGGCGCACCCCTATCCTCATCGGCAAGAAAGACGGCGCACACGCCGCCAGCAGCGAGTCGACCTCATTTCCTAATCTGGACTACGAGATAGAATACAACGTGGGACCGGGTGAGATTGTCAAGATGACGGCCGACGGCATCGAGCAGATACGCAAGCCCAACAAGAAGATGCAGATATGCTCCTTCCTCTGGGTGTATTACGGATTTCCCACCTCCACCTACGAGGGACGCAACGTGGAAGACGTGCGCTTCAAAAACGGCTTCAACATGGCCAAGACCGACGATGTAAAGGTAGACTGCTGCAGCGGCATCCCTGACTCAGGCACTGGCATGGCCATGGGCTATGCCGCCGGCAAGCAGGTGCCCTACCAGCGGTGTATCGCCAAATATACTCCCACCTGGCCCCGTTCGTTCACACCGTCCAACCAGCAGATGCGCTCCCTGGTGGCCAAGATGAAGCTGATACCCAACAAGGCCATGCTCAACGGCAAGCGGGTGCTCTTCTGTGACGACTCCATCGTGCGCGGCACCCAGCTCCGTGACAACGTGAAGGTGCTCTTCGACCAGGCGGGTCTGAAGGAGTGCCACATGCGTATCGCCTGTCCGCCGCTCATCTATGGATGCCCGTTTATCAACTTCACATCAAGCAAGAGCGACATGGAGCTGATTACCCGGCGTATCATCGAGAAGTTTGAAGGGGATGCCAATAAGAATCTTGACAAGTATGCCACTACGGGGTCTCCCGAATACCAGAATATGGTGGATGCCATCGCCCATGAGCTGGGCCTGACCACCCTGAAGTTTAACACCATCGAACAGCTCATCGAGGCCATCGGCTTGCCTAAATGTCAAGTTTGCACCCACTGCTTCGACGGCAGCAGCCAGTTCTCGCTGGAAGAAGAAGCTGAATAATTTTTCACTGCTTGACGCCTGTGTTCATCACACAGCATCTGAAAAAAATATCCGTAACACCAACTTACACCGGTGTTACGGATATTTTTCACACGAGCCAACAATTTTCGAGCTATCCGAAGAGCCCTTTCATGTTCTCCTTCGGCAAATCTATTTTTGATTGCAAATATACGTTTTCCCCCGGAAGGGGAATAGCTTGCGGACAAAAATCCGCAAACTATTTCTATCTTTTTATCTTGCTATCACTTTCTGTGTGTCCCCTCCGACTGCTCTCACTACATTCAGGCCTCTGGACGCCTGTGACACGACCTGTCCCCCCAGATTATAACAAACGGAGGCGACGGGATGACGCAAGGCGACGGGAGTGACCGCCGCCACATCCTGAGTCTCATACTTCGTCTTGTCAATCGCTCCGCTGGCCACACCGTTGAGGAAGCGTTCCAGATTGGAATAGCCGTCGGCACCTGTCACGGCTCCGTCTGCGGCATTGTTGGGATCAAGGCCCTGCTCGGTCTCATAATCGTCGGGCATGCCGTCACCGTCGGTATCCTTCATCATCCGCTCTCCGTCGCACATTCCCAGGAAGGGCCACGACGTGACCGTCTGTTCGGTCTTGGTGCCGTCATTGCCTTCATAAATGGCCTGGAAGGTGTCGTGCTCGGCCAGCTGCACGTCCTTCGGCGAGTCGATGATACCCATGGCACGGCTGGGATTGCCACCGGCATCACGCCCACAAAACTGCGGGTCGGTCGTTCCGGCAGCCTCATCGAGCAACCGTCGGTCCACCTCATCATACCGGGGCAGCGAGGCGCCGGCCATTCTCACCACCTTCTGATAAGCCTCAGCGGCCGTCTCCACGGCCAGGCCACTGGCCACACTTTGTGTCTTCAACAGATGGTTGGCCACAAAGTCTTCATTCGTGCCGATGGTCTTGTTGACCGTACGGCCCGCATCGCCCGAAGAGATGCCGTAATAGTTGTCCTCGGCCACCTTCTTCAGCACAGCGTCGCTCCACACAGAAGTAGAAGGAGCGTATCGAGAGGAAAGTTCAAAACAGTTGCCCTCCAAAAGCCACTGCCCCATGCCCTTGTTCTTGTTGGAAGCCTCCACGAAGTAACGGTTGTTCTTGGCTCCCACCTGGGTGGCCGGACCGGGGCGGAAATAGTTGCCGCGCAGATAGACGCGGTTGTAACTGTCGCCCCCGTTGATGGTAGGATCACACTCGCCGCCATACAGCGCATTCTGCTTACCCCAATTGAAAATGACATTGTTGAAAAATTCGGAATCCACAAACTGGTCGTGGTCCCCCGGATTCTTGCTGTTGTCACGCACACCGTTGAAGCGTGGCGACCTGCTGTTGCTGTTGGTTATCAGACAGTGGTGCATGGTGCCGTGCTCGCCGCCCCACTGGGTAGCATAAGCCCGGGCCCCCTTGGCGTTGCGCGAGTTATAGAGGCTCTCGCCGATAATGCAATACTGCACGGTGGTGGAGTCGCAGTCATACATCGTCAGACACTCTTCCATCGACCAGGTAAGCGAACAGTGGTCGATAACCACATGATGCGTGTTCTCCACATCGAGCGACGGCATGCTCTTGGCCGCCAGGTCGCCAGCCCGGAAGCGCAAGTGGCGGAGGATGACATTGGGCTTGCACACATATATTTTATAGCCTGCGATGC
This sequence comes from uncultured Prevotella sp., assembly GCA_937916075.1. Lineage (GTDB taxonomy): Bacteria > Bacteroidota > Bacteroidia > Bacteroidales > Bacteroidaceae > Prevotella. The sequence goes on along the minus strand of CALGHW010000229.1, from coordinate 168 downwards.
ATATACCGCCACCGGGGGCCGTCTGTCCGGCTATGGTGACATTGGGATGGGCCAACTTGAGCTGACTCGTGAGGTAGATGGTGCCACAGGTCTTGAAGAGGATGGTGCGGGGCGTGTCGTCGCCCGTGCGGAGTGCCCACCGCAGCGTGCCCTCCACCAGGTTGTTGT
>CALGHW010000228.1 GCA_937916075.1 uncultured Prevotella sp. | reverse complement strand
AAACTTGGCAGGTTTCTCTTCGTAATCAGGCAACTTTCTCATTTTAGCCGTTTCAAGTGCTCCGAAGGAATCCTTGAAGGGATATGAAATATCTTTATATCACAACGTTTGTTTTTCAACCGTACAGGTTGAAATGATTCCGATGCCGCCACGCTGTCGGCCTATCGCTTGAAAAGGTCCTTGATGCCGTCCATGTCGAAGGCCAAGGTGAAGCGGAGCGTCTGGTCGAGCGGATTGCTCTGGGCCGTGGAGATGACATACCCCACATCGAGCGAGAATACATTCATGCGGAAGCCGCCACCCACGGTGAAATACTTACGGTTACCCTTGTTCTCACTCTCATGGTGATAACCGGCACGGATAGAGAACTGGTCGTGATACGTGTACTCGGCACCCACACTCCACTGTATCTCCTGCAATTCCTCCTTGAAACCGCCAGGAGCATCGCTGAAACTCTTGAAGATACCCGAGATGGAGCCCACGTCGCTATAGTCACGGATGATGCGGTCCTGATAGTCGGAAGCACTCTCACCCTCATTCTGCTTGGGCACAGTGGGCACCAGAAGCTTGTTGGCATCGGCCGACACGGAGAAGCGGTTGTACTCGTCGATGGGCACCATCAGCGAGGCACCCAACCGGAGGTTGGCCGGAATAAACTGGCTGCGGTCATCGCCATAATAAGAAATCTTGCTACCCACATTGCTGACGTTCAAGCCCAGGCCGAGCTGACACTCCCGGCTGCCCAGATTGAAGTAGTTGTTGTAATACATCGACACGTCAGCGGCAAAGGCCGATGCAGGCTTGGAGTCCTCCGAATAGTCATAACGCAGGTCGGAATAAATCCACCGCAAGGCCACGCCGAGCGAGAAATGCTCGCTCAGCATACGGGAATAGGCCACGTCGAGCGCCATCTCATAAGGCTTCACGGTCATGTCCTGGTCGGACAGGGTCACTTCGCCGAGCGAGAAATAACGCAGCGAGCCCGACACAGCGCCATAGTCACCGATACGGTAATAGCCGGCCACGTAAGCCAGGTCGATGTCGTTGACCAACTGGCGCAACCACGGGGTATAGTTGAGGGCCACACCGGCCCGGCTGATACAGAAAGGATACTTGGCAGGGTTCCAATACTGCGAGTTGACGTCAGGGTCGGTGGCGGCACCCACATCACCCATACCGGCGGCACGGGCATCGGGAGCTATCGTCTGCGAGATAACAGCGTGCTCCACGGGGTTAAACTGGCTCAGCTTATCCTGGGCCATGGCTCCTGTGGCCAGCGTCATGCCCACTGCTATCAGCAAGGTTCTGAAATGCTTCATCATTGTTTTTTTGATTCTGATGTTCTTTTGTTTATTAAGAGGCGGCGGTGTGTCACGCCATGCGGTGCAAGGACACACATAGCTTAAAACGCAGCAAGACCGCTATTTATTGTTTAATACGATGAGTTTCTTGGCTTTGGACACATAGTTGCTGCCGTCGCAGCTCACCCGGGCACGGTAGAGGTAGACCCCGATGCCCAAGGGCCATCCGCCGCCGACGGAGAGGTCCAAGTCGATGGTCAACACATTGGAAGATGGCGTCTGACTCGTGGTGTAGCTCCACAGGTGGCGCCCCGACATGTCAAAGATATCGATCACCACGTCGAGCTGACTGCCGATGCGGTCGTGGAGGATGCGGAACGAGGTGGAGCCCACGGCCGGATTGCGGGTGCAGTCGATGTCATACAGTTCGGGAGCCAGCCCCTTGACCACCCGGAAGGTAAGCTCGGCCGTCGAGGCATTGTTGAGCACGTCCCAGGCCCGGAAACGCAGTCGGTGTTCGCCCTCGGGGAGAGTGGGTATCTGATAGCCCACTGTGCCGCGCTGGTAGCTGCCGAAGTCATACGTGAAATAATCGTTGAGCACATAGGTATACGACAAGGCGTCGTCAATGACGAGCGACAGGTCGTGGCCCAGTCCGCTGCCGGCGGCGTTGACACCGTCCTCGTCGCTCACCTCGGCCACAAAATAGGGCGTGGGATTGACCGCGCCGCCATTGACAAACGACGGACTGTTGAGATAACAATAGATGGCGGGGCCCACAGAGTCGCGCTTGAAGACCGACGAGCCGTTGAGACAGAAAGCCTCGGTCTTTCCGTTCACCGTCTGCTGGCGGTCGTTGCTGATGCCATAGAAGGTAAGCCGCCCGGGATCGTTGCTATAAGGAATATCCTTGGGCACCACAAACGAGAAGTCGAAGCGCCCGCCCCGGATGCTGTCATTACCGCGGAAGACAGTGCCTTGGCGGTCAGTATAGACATAGGCCGTCGATGAGCCGGCCGAGGAAGGGCTGGGGTCGGGATTGTTCAGCTTACAGGTAATCTGCACCTTCGGCCCGGCCACGGTGGCCGTGACCACACCGTTGAACCTCGTGGCCAAGGCGTCGCCCTGCCGGACATGGCCCTTGACATTGACCTTGCTGCCGGCCTTCAACTGCATCACCGTCTCCGCATCGTCAGGGGCCACACCGTTGATGCTGTCCACCACGATACGCTGCTCGGGATAAGCCAATACCAAAGCAGGGTCGCCCAAGAAGGAATACTGCAATTTGTTGACACTCTTGTCATTCAGCATCCCATAGGGGGTAGCCCCGCCTTCGGCCAGCATCACCTTGGTCTGCCGCACGGCCTCGCCTATCGACAGACGGTTGCCCTCGCTGTCGGTGGAAAAGAGCTTATAGGTGAAAGCCATGTTGATGGTGCGGTTCTGACTGGTATAGACCGTGCGACTGGTGCCAAACACACCGATGGCTCCACCATCGGCATTGAGCACGGCCTGCTCTCCGATATTTTCCTCCTGGCCGTCAAAAGGCATGATGTCGCACGAGGCTGTCACCCAGAGAGGCAGACTGGCAGAGACATTGCTCTTGAAGTCAGACAGGACCATCACCCGCTCGTGAGACATCTGGTCGGGTTTGCCATGACCGTTGTAGTTCAGGATGAGCGCACCGTTCTTCATATATTGCAGACAGAGCTTGCGGGCCTCCGGAAAGCTGAATCCTGTAGACGACGACTGACGGGTATAGGCGTCCCACATCACGCGCTTCACATCGATGGCCGGACTCTCCTGCTCCACAATCTTGGCCACGGCGTCGGCCGCCTTCATGTGCGCGTTCTCGTTGCCGTCGTCGCCCATCACGACCACTGTATTCTGCCACAGGCCATCCTTGGCATGGGCGAGGTAAGCCTCCACCTTGTCAACCATGACCGTGGCCTCGGCCTCGGTGCGCACGGGGAAACGGCCCACGGCCACATCGGGTTTGCCGGTGAAGGAATAAGGCTTCCCCTCGGTGCCGATGCTCTCGCCGTCGTCCAGCAGACAGAAGAAGTCGTCGGACACGAAACAGTCAACCACACTGAAGGAGTTCTCGCTCTCATAGCAGAGCAGAAAATCGTCGGGCGAACAGTTGCGCCAGGCAGAAGAGAGCATCCGGTTGTCCCAGGCACAGTCGCCGAAGAGCACCAGATAGCGGGGCATGTCAGCCGCGGTCTCCGCCCGGTCATAGAGCATTTTCAGGTAGCGGCGATAGGCCGTGGCATCGGGGGTGCCACTGGAGAATTCGTTGTACAGCTCATCGGCCGGAACGATGCGCACCCGCATATTGTCATATTGCTCATGAAGCGTCTTGAGACGTTCGGCCTGCTTGCGGAGCGCCTGTGAGGTAGGGATGAGGATGATCATGTCGGCCTGGCCGTCAGCATGATGGTCTTGGTTGGTGATGCCATACACATATTCCGGCACGGGGAACGCGGCCGAGGCCAAGTCGGGAGCCGCCTTGGGCTGTGAGGTATGGATGGAGATATAGTCCAGCCGCATGTCGCCGCCTTTGGTCTGGGTCACCGTGACGGTATTGGTAGCCTGGAGGTTGCCCACGGTAAAAGTCTTGGCGGCGGAGTTGCCCATGACATAGTCGCTGATGGTGCCTAATGTTATCTCGCCCACCACACTGTCGTTGACTGCGACGGTGGCCGCCGGGGTGGTGGAGGAGTAGCTCGACAGGACCACCCGCACGGTACCCTGCGCTGACGGGCCGGCCGATGCCACTTGATAGGTGTTGGCCTGGCCTATGGTATAGAGGCGGGAGTCATAGAGGTTGCGGCCGCCCGAGAACCAGGCATAGTTGTCCACCTCATAGAGGGTGTTGTAGTCTTCGGGGGAAGATGTATGTGAAGAGAGGAAGGTATCACTTTCCACCGTGGCGGCCGGTTCGTCATTGGCCGTCAGGAAATAATAGCCATAGTCTGAATAAGGATTGCGCACCCGGACATTCTGGCTGTCCCACGACACAGGTCCATAGGCGTAAAAGAGACGGCGGCCGTTCACGGTGCAGGTGGGCACTTCCTGCAGGTCGTCCGTCGAGGTAAGATAATCGCCCGTAAGCACCTCGGGCTGGATGTTTCCGCCATAGCCGTATATCTTCACTTTGGCGGGATCGGAGAATCCGGCCTGACGCACCAGCTCGTCGGTGAGCTGATAGATACCTGTCGACGGCACCCGTATCTTGGCCCACACGCCTTGGCGGAGCACTGAGTTGGCGGCATAGCGCAATGCGGCGGCAGCTGGTCGCACCGCCTCACCAGACCGACGAACCGACGGCAACGGACAAGCCGTGACCGTGAGCTTAAAGCTGACAAGCTTCTGGTACTTGCCGTCCCGGAAGACCAAGGGGATGAAAGACACGTCGAGACTGGCCCGCCGACGGTCCATCCCCACCCTACTGGTGACCGCCGGCAGCTCCGGCAACGAGTCGGCAGTAAGGTGGTGGTAGCGGCGGATGTCAGTATCCGACATATCCCGAAACTCGGGATAGTCTATCGTGACAGTATACACAGAGTCGGCATAGTTGCCGGGAAGGGGGAACGACCAGGCAAAGCAGGGCAACAAGGAGTCTATCTTGACCTCATTGGCGGTCAAGTTGAAAAAGCCCTGGGCCACAGACCGCAGAGTGCCACACAACAGTATCATCCCTATCAAGATAAATCTCCTCATACTCATCATGACTGGTATTCTCTTTATATTTTTCTTATTTACAATTAAACTCCAAGACCTTCCGGTCTTCCACGTATCCCTCCAAGTGGTCGTCGATGTGTACAGACACCGGGGCTACAGGAGCACCGGTATACAGGATGTCGCCCGTCTTCAAGGTATAAAAGCGACTCACATAAGCCACCAGCTCATCAATATGGTGTAGCATGTCACTGGTGCGTCCCTCCAAAACGGTGGCCGCATTGATGTCGAGCCGGAAATGAAGGCCCTGGACATCCCTGAACTTGTCCACACTGACCCACTCGCCAATGGCGGCCGACCCGTCGAAGCCTGTGGCCAGTTCCCAAGGCTGTCCGGCAGCTACAAGCTGGCGGAGGATGTCGCGGGTGGTGAAGCTCACGCCCACGGTGACGGCATCATAATAGCGATGGGCGAAACGCGGGGGCACGCTCTTGCCCAAGCGACAGACACGCACGGCCAACTGGGCCTCGGCGTCTACCTCCTGACTCCAGTCGGGCACAAAAAACGGCTTGCGGTCTTTGAGCAAGGCCGAGTCAGCCTTGGTGTAAACCATTGGCTTCTCTGTATTATATAACGTATCGCCGCAACTTTTATTGTACAGCTCGTAGTTGTTGGGAATTACAAATATCTTCATGTCTGCTTGTCATTTCCATGAAAGAGAGCCATCATTCGCAAATGACTGTTCCTGCGCCTCTTCACATGGCGGTAAATAAAAAGAAAAAGGGCCAAGCAAAGGATATGGATATCGCTTGCCTGGCCCTTGATGATATTGATTTTAGATTGCTGTCCGCAATGCCGCCAAATTACTCGGCGCGCAGTGTGAAGCGCTTGAAAGCAACTACAGTCAGCTCCTTGTCGGCAGCCTTCAGATAGTCAGCCACGCTCAACTTGCCATCCTGAATGAACTCCTGGTTCAGCAGGCAAGACTCCTTGAAGAACTTAGCCATACGGCCCTTGGCGATGTTCTGAATCATCTGCTCAGGCAGGTTGGCAGCCTTCTGCTCAGCGGTGGTCTTCTTCAGGTTGCGAATCTCCTCGGCCTGAGCCTCGGTGATATTGCCCTTCTGGATACCCTCAGCGATGTGCTCCTCGTTCTCAGCGATATAGAGGTTGAAGCCGGCCTTCTTCAGAGCGGCCTCCACAGCCTTCTGAACCTGCTCCTCCTTGGTCTTCTCGATAGCCACCTTCAGCTCGGTGTCCTTCACCTCCTGGGGTACACTTGCCTCGTCGAGAGCGACGGGGTTCATGGCAGCCACCTGCATGGCGATAGCGTGAGCCTGCTCCTCAGCGGGCTTGTTGGTCTGAACCATGGTGCAGAGCGTATGCTTGCCCATGTGGTCATATACAGACACGTTGTCGCCCTCGATGAAGTTATAACCGTCGAGCTCCATCTTCTCACCAGTGATACCAGAGCGAGCCACCACAGCGTCCTGCACCTTTGTGCCGTCGGCCAATGTCAGCTCCTTCACCTCGTCCAGGCTCTGAGCCTTGGCAGCTACAGCTGCGTCCAGGATATCCTGTGTCAGCTTGATGTAGTCGGCACCGTTGGCAACGAAGTCAGTTTCACACTTCAAAGCTACGATAGCGGCAAAGCCAGGAACAGCCTTTACGAGCACACAACCGTTTGAGGTCTCACGATCGCTACGCTTTGCGGCGATAGCCTGACCCTTCTCACGGATAATCTCCATTGCCTTCTCGAAATCGCCCTCAGTATCGGTGAGAGCCTTCTTGCAGTCAGACAGACCCGCACCAGTCATCTTGCGGAGCTTCTGAATATCAGCTATTGATACAGCCATAATACTTTTCTTAAAATTATTGGGTTTTGAGTTTTTCTGAATGATTATAATGGGGTGCACCTTGCGGTGCGGCCTGGCCGAAGCCAGTAAAAGCAATTATGAGTTTTGGATGTGACCCTGTGCCGAGGCGAACAAGTCACTAATGAGCCATTCGTCATGCGAAGCACAAGTCAACATTCAAAACTCATAACTCCTATATAAATGTGAATTAAGCCTCTGCGGGAGCCTCCTCTGCGGGAGTCTCAGCCTTGGGAGCGTCCTTGCGGGCCTTGCGGGCTCCGCGCTTCTTGCCCTCGGCAGCCTCGTCAGCCTGTGACTCGGCAGCCTTTTCGTCGGCCTTCTCAGCCTTGCGCTCTTCCAGACCCTCTGCGATAGCGCCACAGCAAGCGTTGAGGATCACCTCCACACTGTCGGTAGCATCATCGTTGGCGGGAATCACGAAGTCGATGTCACGGGGATCAGAGTTGGTATCTACGATACCGAACACGGGGATACCCAGACGGTTGGCTTCCTTCACGGCGATAGCCTCTTTCAGCACGTCTACCACGAACAATGCAGAAGGCAGACGGGTCAGGTCGGCGATAGAGCCGAGGTTCTTCTCCAACTTGGCGCGCTGGCGTGTAATCTGCAAGAGCTCACGCTTTGACAGGTTAGAGTATGTACCATCGTTCATCAGCTTGTCGATATTGGCCATCTTCTTCACAGCCTTACGGATGGTGGGGAAGTTGGTGAGCATACCGCCCGGCCAACGCTCGATAACATAAGGCATGTTTACGCTTGCAGCCTTCTCGGCAACAACGTCCTTGGTCTGTTTTTTAGTAGCGACGAAGAGAATCTTCTTGCCCGACTTGGCAATCTGCTTGAGTGCCTCGGCAGCTTCGTCGATTTTGGCTACTGTCTTATGGAGGTCGATGATGTGGATACCGTTACGCTCAGTGTAGATATAAGGAGCCATTGCAGGGTTCCACTTGCGGCGCAGGTGACCGAAGTGACATCCGGCCTGCAGCAGCATATCAAAATTTGTTCTTGACATTTCTTTGTAATGCTTAAAATTGTTGTTTACTTTCTTTTTTATTCTTTGTTAGAATCAGCCTGCGGGTAATCCTTGAGAACTTGTGGATGCCTTGCGACACCCCATGGCCTGTCTCTCGGAGTCCTGCCGGTTTAGATACTAAACGATTGTTCAGCTTCTGTCTTGTCGGGCCCGCATAACCTACGGAAGTCACGCAACTGCATCATGCAGGCCACGCCACTTCAAGCGGCCAGCAGTCCACCAAAGAGCAGATTAACGCTTGCTGAACTGGAAACGACGACGGGCTTTGGGCTGACCCGGCTTCTTACGCTCAACGGCACGTGAGTCACGAGTAAGGAATCCCTGATCCTTCAGAGCCTTCTTGTCCTCCTCGTTGATCTTCACGAGAGCGCGGGCGATGGCGAGACGCAGAGCCTGGCTCTGACCTGTGAAACCACCTCCATCGAGGTTAGCCTTAATATCATATTTCTCAGCTGACTCCAGCAACTGCAGGGGCTGCTTCACCACAAACTGCAGGATAGCTGAGGGGAAATATTCTGTTACGTCCTTCTTGTTGATTGTAATCTTACCTGTACCCTCGGTAACATAGACGCGTGCTACGGCGCTCTTGCGGCGACCTATTGCATTTACTACTTCCATTATTCCTTATTTATTTATACTGGTTAATATCAATTGACTTGGGCTTCTGAGCCTCGTGCTTGTGCTCTGTACCATCATAGATGAAGAGGTTGTCCATCAAGCTGCGGCCAAGAGAACCTTTGGGCAGCATACCCTTTACAGCATGACGGATAATCTTGTCGATACCACCGTTGCGTTTGCGAAGCTCGGCAGGAGTGTTGAAGCGCTGTCCACCGGGATAACCAGTATAGCGGGTGTAAATCTTATCAGTTTCCTTCTTGCCTGAGAAAACCACCTTGTCGGCGTTGATAATGATTACGTTGTCTCCACAGTCCACATTGGGTGTGAAGCTGGGCTTGTACTTTCCGCGCAGGAGCTTGGCAACCTTTGAGCAAAGACGACCTACAATCTGGTCGCTGGCGTCGATTACGACCCACTCTTTCTTAGCTGTTTCCTTGTTTACGGAAATAGTCTTGTAACTTAAAGTGTTCATTTTAACTTTTAAATTTTACTACTAAAAAACATTTCTTATAATCTCTAACGGAACTTTCGCTCCGTTTGGACAGCGATTCACTAACCGTCATGTCCGGCCAAAGACACCACTATTAACACGCAGCCCTGGGGTTCTAAGAGTTTCCCCGAATAATCGGACTGCAAAGTTACGCATTTTTCTCATTACTTAATAGTATAGGGAGCCACTGAATATCGTTATTTATACTTATTTAACCAAAACCGCTGTCTGGACAGCGTGACGACTTACGATTTTTCTGTCGCCGCCCGACATAAAAAAAAATGCTACCACTCATCAACGAGCAGCAGCATTCAAGCCTATGTTTAACTAAAAATCCTTTTAATTTTAAATCTTTCTTAGCAAGAGTCCCGCTGCTATTAAATAGCATGCAGGGCATCTTTACTAATACTCGATGTCGAAAGTTAAGGGTGTCATCGCGACGACCTTATGTTATCCATATTGAAACTTTCTTTCTACCAATAACTAAAAACCTAAAACTATAAATATTACTACTAACCTAAAACAATCTATTAACCTTTTGACAATGCAAAGGTACTATGATTTTGTTTCTCTGCAATGAAAGATTCCTATTAAGTGCATATTTTACATCTATTCTTGACTTATATCAAGCGTTGTTTGCGCACACAACAGTTTTTTAAGGCTTAATAGGCCGTTTTATCTGTCTTTTTCATCCAGTCGTCAAAAGCTTGCTTGGCTTCTTCCGGCAACACGATTTCCGAGGGTTTGTGCCGGTCGGCCGGCTTGAGGTCAATCTCCTGGTAAATAAAGTCATCGTCAAATCCGATGCGGGCCGCGTCCTTGCGGTCATTGCCGTAATAGATTTTATCCAGATGGGCCCAATAGATAGCACCGAGACACATCGGACAGGGCTCACACGAGGTATAAATCTCACAACCGGACAGGTCGAATGTACCCAACTTGGCGGCAGCCTTCCGTATGGCCGTCACCTCGGCATGGGCCGTAGGGTCATGGTCTATCGTCACCCGATTGGCTCCTTCTGCCACAATCTCACCATTCTTCGCTACAACAGCCCCGAAAGGACCGCCACCGCGTCGCACGCTCTCCACAGACAGCGCAATGGCTCTACGCATCAGTTCGTTCTTGTTCATCATATCGTTCTTTTTATAGATTAATCATATATCGCAAGCACTATAGGCAAGGAATGTGCCAACGCTTCCCCGCCACGTAAAAAAACAGTGTTTTTGACCGTCTCCAGCAACTTATTTAAGAAGACTTCTGACAAAAGTATAAAAAAATGAGAATAAGACAAACAAAAAATGAAAGAAAGCAACAACATCTGAGATATTTACACTATCTTTGAATCATCATAACAATAATCTACTATGAGAGTACTGATAGTAAACACAAGCGAGAAGACAGGCGGAGCGGCCGTGGCTGCCAACCGACTGATGGAAGCCCTGAAAAACAATGGAGTGAAAGCCAAGATGCTCGTACGCGACAAGGAGACCGACCAGATTACCGTGGCCGGATTGCCACAGTCTGTACGACGCCAATGGAGCTTCCTGTGGGAAAGATTTGTCATTTATGCCTACTCCCACTTCTCACGCAAACATCTTTTTGAGATAGACATCGCCAATACAGGGGCCGACATCACCAAGCTGAGAGAGTTTCAAGAGGCCGATGTCATCCACCTCCACTGGATTAACCAGGGGATGCTGTCACTCAGCGACATCCACAAGATTCTGGACAGCGGCAAGCCCGTGGTATGGACCATGCACGACATCTGGCCCGCCACCGCCATCTGCCATTACACACGCGGATGCTCCCACTTCA
>CALGHW010000227.1 GCA_937916075.1 uncultured Prevotella sp. | reverse complement strand
AACGTAAAATCTATGATACTGATAGCAGACAGCGGAACCACCAAGACCGACTGGGCCCTGGTGGAGCACGGACGTATCGTGCAGCGCATGGCCACTCAGGGCATCAACCCCTTTCATCAAGACGCGGACACCATTGCCGCCGTGCTCACCGAAGAGCTCTTGCCCCAGTTGGGCGAGGCCGAGCCGGGGCAGGTGTGCTTCTATGGCAGTGGCTGTCGCAAGGAAATGGTGGGCGAGATGGAAAATATCCTGGGGCGAACTTTCCCCCACAGCCGCGACATCGAGGTCCAGGGAGACCTTGTCGCCGCGGCCCGTGCCGTGTGCGGGCGAGGGGAGGGCATAGCCTGCATCCTGGGCACGGGAGCCAACTCGTGTCTGTATGACGGTAGCCGGGTGGTGCTGAACACGCCTCCACTGGGCTATATCCTTGGCGACGAGGGCAGCGGCGCCGTGTTGGGACGGCTGTTCCTGAACGCCGTCTTCAAGGGACAATTGCCCCAGACAGTGGCCCATGACTTCCTCCATGACAGCGGATTGACACTGGACGAGGTGATCCGGAGGGTCTATACAGAGCCCATGGCCAACCGTTTCCTGGCTTCACTTTCTGTCTATATACACCGTTTGCTGCATTATGGCGCAGTGAACCGTCTTGTGGTGGACAACTTCCGCAGCTTCTTCCGCCGGAACGTCGCACCTTATGGCCGCTGCGATCTCAAGGTGGGAGCCATCGGCTCGGTGGCCTACTATTACGGGCCCCAGTTGGCCGAGGCCGCTTGTGCGGAAGGGTTCAGTCTGGGGTTGGTGGTGCGCAGCCCGATGGAAGGGCTGGTCCGCTTCCACTGTTGAGGCCGCATATTGCCCGCGAGGCTTCATCATACAGGTGATTTATCAGATTTTTTTGCGTCTGATGACATATCTTTGCAAAAATATTGTTACCTTTGCAGGCGCTTTAGAGCATACAAATTTGTAATATTATATATTTTTTATGTTATTCACTTTATTCATTACCGTCATTTTGACGGCTGTCGTGTTGGTAGTGGGTGCATACGTGGTTGCAAAACTCGTGGGTCCCCGGTCGTACAACCCGGTGAAGGGGGCACCGTTTGAGTGTGGTATTCCAACGCGTGGAACCTCTTGGCTTCCCACGCACGTGGGCTACTATCTCTTCGCTATCCTCTTCCTGATGTTCGACATTGAGACCGTGTTCCTCTACCCTTGGGCTGTTGTAGTAAAGCAGTTTGGGGCCATGGCGCTTTGTAGCATCGGCTTCTTCCTGTTAGTACTGGTATTTGGCTTGGCTTACGCCTGGCGGAAAGGAGCGCTCGAATGGAAGTAAGAAAACCCTCAATCAAGAGCATTCCTTACAGCGAGTTTAAGGACAACGAGACGCTGGAGAAGATTGTGGATGAGCTGCACGAGGGCGGCGTTAATGTGGTGGTAGGTTCGCTGGACCAGGCCATCAACTGGGGACGCTCAAACTCGCTGTGGTCGCTCACCTTCGGAACCAGCTGCTGTGGTATCGAGTTTATGGCAGTGGGCTGCGCCCGCTATGACTTCTCACGCTTCGGCTTTGAGGTGACCCGTAACTCTCCCCGTCAGGCCGACCTCATCATGTGTGCCGGAACAATCACCAACAAGATGGCCCCTGTCTTCAAGCGTCTTTATGACGAGATGGCCGAGCCTAAGTATGTGGTGGCTGTCGGTGGATGCACCATTTCGGGCGGTCCGTTCAAGAAGAGTTACAACGTGGTCCGCGGCATCAGCGAGCTGGTGCCCGTAGACGTGTATATCCCTGGATGTCCTCCCCGTCCGGAGGCAATCCTCTATGGCATGATGCAATTGCAGCGCAAGGTGAAGATTGAGAAGTTCTTCGGTGGCGCCAACCACAAGATGACCAAGGAGGAGAAAGAATTGTCCATGAGCAAGGGCGGACTGCGCGGCTTGAGCAACGAGAACCTGACTGACAGCCAGAAGCTCGGCCACAAGGAACCTATCATTGTAAGTGATGTGCCCGAGGATTTTGACGCAAAGAAAGGTCTAACTGAATAATATAATAAGGTATAAGAAGTATGAAGCTGAACAATATTGAACTCACATTCGATAACTTTGCCAAAGAGATGGCCAAGTTGAAGAACGAGAAACATTTCGACTATCTTGTTACTATCATC
>CALGHW010000226.1 GCA_937916075.1 uncultured Prevotella sp. | reverse complement strand
GAGCTCAACCAATGTCTGGCCGAGACAGCCCGCAACATGTTTGTCTACGGACTTACCGTGAGCGCAGGAGCCTTGATAAACTAAGCGGCCTTGCCGGTCAAGAATACCTGGACATTTTCCCATAAAAACAAAATCAACCTGTACAGTTAAAAAGGCAGTGGCAAAGCAATATGCATATAATGATTTTTTATTACATTCGTTCATACCAAGAAATTTAAGTTGCCTGATTACGAAGAGAAAGTTGCCTGATTTCTGGGAGAAACTTGGCAACTTTCTCTTCGTAATCAGGCAACTTTCTCATTTCAGCCATTCCCTACGCTCCGAAAGAAGATTTAAGGAGATATGAAATATCTTTATAAATAGGCGTTATAAATTAATTTTGGGCGCCTACTTATCAGGATAACTCCTATACGTTTTGGGTGCCAAGGCATGGATATGTATGGAATAAAAAGCTCACCACCAACCTCCCATCTTTTTAAAATTAGGGAAATATCTTGCAAGATTGCGAGATTATATGTACTTTTGCAATAAAGAAACAAATAACACTATATTATTTACAGACAAATATGTATAGAACAAAGACATGTGGAGAGCTGCGGCTCTCCGACGCAGGCAGCGTGGTGACACTGGCCGGATGGGTACAGCGCAGCCGCAAGATGGGAGGCATGACCTTCGTCGACCTGCGCGACCGTTACGGAATCACGCAGCTCGTGTTCAACGAGGCTGTGGACAAGGACCTCTGCGACCGTGCCAACAAGCTGGGACGCGAGTTCTGCATCCAGGTCAAAGGCACTGTGAACGAGCGTGAGAGCAAGAACAAGAATATGCCCACCGGCGACGTGGAGATTATCGCCAGCGAGCTCAACGTGCTCAGCGAAAGCCTCACTCCTCCTTTTACCATTGAGGACAATACCGACGGCGGTGACGATATCCGCATGAAATACCGCTATCTCGACCTGCGCCGCCAGGCCGTGCGCAAAAACCTGGAACTGCGCCACCGCATGACCATCCTCATCCGCAACTTCCTCGACGCACAGCAGTTCATCGAGGTGGAGACGCCTATCCTCATCGGGTCTACCCCCGAGGGCGCACGCGACTTCGTGGTGCCTTCACGCATGAACCCCGGACAATTCTATGCCCTGCCACAGAGCCCGCAGACCCTGAAACAGCTGCTGATGGTCAGCGGATTCGACCGCTACTTCCAGATAGCCAAGTGCTTCCGTGACGAGGACCTCCGGGCCGACCGCCAACCTGAGTTCACCCAAGTGGACTGCGAGATGAGCTTCGTTGACCAGGACGACGTGATAGACCTCTTTGAGGAGATGGCACGCCACCTGTTTCGCGAGGTGCGCGGTGTGGAACTGCCCGCCAAGCTCCAGCAGATGACGTGGCACGACGCCATGAAATATTATGGTAGCGACAAGCCCGACCTCCGCTTCGGCATGAAGTTTGTCGAGCTGATGGACGTGCTCAAGGGTACCGGCAGCTTCAGCGTGTTCGACTCTGCCGAGTACATCGGCGGCATCTGTGTGCCGGGCTGCGCCAACTACACACGCAAACAGCTCGACCAGCTCACCGAGTTTGTCAAGAAACCGCAGATAGGCGCAAAGGGCCTCGTCTACGTGAAATACAACGAGGACGGCAGCGTGAAGTCGAGCATCGACAAATTCTACTCACCCGAGGTGCTGGCACGCCTGAAGGAAGCCATGGGCGCCAAGGATGGTGACTTGGTGCTGATCCTGAGCGGTGACAAGCCCAACAAGACCCGCATACAGCTCTGCTCGCTCCGCCTGGAGATGGGCGACCGCTTGGGCCTGAGAGACAAGAACAAG
>CALGHW010000225.1 GCA_937916075.1 uncultured Prevotella sp. | reverse complement strand
CCACATATTGTGACACCAGCTGATTGTCGGCAGGGTAGAAATGCAGAATTTTGATCATGGCTCATTATCTTTCTTGATAGTTGATATGTTAGGAGACACTATGCGCAGTAGGCGGCTTATCGCCGGATGAAGTCGTATTTGTCGGCTTTCATATACCGGATGCGGAACAGCAGGTATTGCCACATGGCGCGTAGTTCCATCAGCGGCACACCGTATGCCGGTATCGTCTCGCCTGTGGCCTTAAAGGCTTTGTGGGCCACGAGGGTGCGCATTGCAAGGGTGATAATCATGCAGGTGGCCGCTACACCTGTCACAATCCATTGTTCCCAGGCTATCGACAGGCCGATGGCACAGGCCTGTGTGATATAGTTGACGTGTAGTAGGGCAGAGCACAGTGTGGCTGGCAATTGGTAAGCTTTGCTGCGGGAAAGGTGACGTTGGGTCTCCATGAAGTACAGGTGCCGGTTGGTCCAGGTCCGTTTGGAGGGCGTGTCTTGCGTGATGCGTGCGTCGGGGTGGGTGGCTACAGCCGTTCGTCCCGGTTGCGCATACTCATTGACCATGAAGTCGTATTCTCCCCGAAGGTATTTTAGGTTGTTGAGGAATCCGTTGTGTCGCATAAACACGCTCTTGCGTACAGCCAGATTGTTGCCGTTATAGCGGTAGGCTGTGCCATTGACGGCACGTCTCATCAGTCGCCATTGGCTGGCCAGGCGCTCGAAGCGCCAGTAGCAGGGCGTATCGTCTTCATAGCGTGTATATCCCAAAACAAGGTCTTTGTCTGCAGTACACTGTTGTGCGATGGTCTTGAGCCATTGGTCGCTTTCAGGCTGGCAGTCAGCGTCGGTAAAAATGAGCCATTCATTCTTGGCGGCCTTGACCCCCAGGGTGAGGGCCAGTTTCCGGCGGCTTAGATAGTGGCTTGATTCAGGGATGAAGGTGGTGTAGAGATGTGGGCAGTTGCGTTTCATGCGGTTGAGCACATCCTCGGTGTCATCGGTTGACGACTCGTCAACTACAATCACTTCATATCCTGGCGCATAATCTTGTGAGAGAATGACGGAAAGATGTTCTTCCAGTTCGCGGGCCTGGTCGTGTACGGTCATGATGACCGACAGGCGAGGACCGGTGGTGTTGTCCTCCCCGTCGTGTTCTTCCTCTGCCGTAGGTGTGGCCGCCAGTTTGCGCAACAGCGGGTTGCACAATGAGGCGGCCACAGCCAGTAGCAAGAGCACTGAACACACGATAATCGTTATGGTGTCAATGATCATTTTATTTTTTGTTTCCTCCTTCCTTTTGTAGGTTATTTCAGTTCGTCGCTGGTGTAGCCTTGTGGTAAGTGGCGGCAGTTGTAGCCCGAGGCCATGATTTCGCCATAGGCTCCGGCGGAGCGCAAGGCCATGAGGTCACCTCGGTGACTCTCGTTGAGTTCCACGTGTTTGGCAAAGACATCGCTCGACTCACAGATGGGGCCCACCACGTCGTAGGTCTCCATCGGACCGTCGCTCGACAGATTCTCTATCTTGTGGTAGGCTTGATAGAGAGCCGGGCGGATCAGATCGGTCATGCCGGCGTCGAGGATGGCAAACTTCTTCACCTCACCTTGCTTGATATAGAGCGTCTTGGCGATGAGTGAGCCACACTGGGCTACCACCGCACGTCCCAACTCGAAGTGTAGCTTTTGGCCGGGGCGCAGACGCAAATGTTTGGCGTAGGTGTCAAAGTAGGCCTTGAAGTCAGGCATGGGCACCCGGTTGGGATGCTGGTAGTCAATGCCCAGTCCGCCGCCAACGTTGATGTTCTCCACTTGGATGTGCTGGCGTTCCAGCTGGTCCTGCAGGTCGTTGATGCGGTTGCAGAGAGCCTCGAAGTCACCCATGTCCAGTATCTGCGAGCCGATATGGAAGTGGAGCCCCACAAAAGTCACGTGTTCCATATTTTGAGCTTCTTCGATGACCTTCTCCATGTCGCGCATGGCGATGCCAAACTTGTTTTCTGCCAGTCCGGTTGTGATGTTGGCGTGGGTATGTGCTCCGACATTGGGGTTGATGCGGAAAGCTACGCGTGCTTTCTTGCCCTTCTTGCCAGCCAGTTCGTTGATGACCTCCAGTTCAGCCGTGCTCTCAACATTGAAGCAGAAGATATCCTTGTCGAGTGCAAGATTGATTTCCCAGTCGGCCTTGCCAACACCGGCAAAAACGATGCTGTTGCCCGGAAATCCGGCTTTGCATACGGCTGTAATCTCGCCGCCGCTTACGCAGTCGGCGCCCAGTCCCGCTTCGCGGATGATGCCCAGCAATTTCGGGTTGGCATTGGCCTTGACGGCATAGTGCACCACAAAGTTGTCATGCTTGCCGGCTTCGCTGTTGATGGTGTGCAGCGTGGTGCGCAGCAAGTCTGTGTCATAATAGTAAAACGGAGTCTCTATCTCCTTGAATTTTTCTGTAGGAAAGTTTCCTTTCATCTTGTTGTTGTCTGTGTCTTGTATGTTTTGTATGAGAAGGGTCTCTCGCTTTCTATTTGTTGTTGAAGAGGGTGTCGCTCAGGCTCTGCAGAGCTCTCTTTTTGTCACTTTCGCGAATCAGAAAGGAGATATTGTAGTTAGAGCCTCCGTATGAGATCATTCTTACGGGAATGTTCTTCATGGCCTCTGTGGCCAGGGTCTCAAAGCCTACATTGCTCCAGTCGAGGTCACCTACCACGCAGATGATACACATGTCATTGTCTACGGTCACTGTGCCATACTTCTTCAGTTCGGCCACAATGTCCTTCAGATGAGTCGGGTTGTCGATACTCATGGATACGCCCACCTCAGAGGTGCATACCATGTCGATGGATGTCTGGTAGCTCTCGAAAATCTCGAATACCTTGCGCAAGAAACCCGTAGCCAAGAGCATGCGGCTGCTCTTGATCTTGATGGCTGTGATATTATCCTTGGCTGCCACAGCCTTGATTTTCCCCTTTTCGGTAGTGTTGCTGATGGTGGTTCCCTCGGCTTCGGGGTCCATGGTGTTGAGCAGTCGTACGGGGATACCGGCGTATTTTGCGGGCTGGATGCAGGTGGGATGAAGAATCTTGGCTCCGAAATAGGCCAGCTCGGCGGCTTCCTCAAAGTGGAGTTGGTGTACGGGCTGGGTCTTGTCTACTACACGCGGGTCGTTGTTGTGCATTCCGTCGATGTCGGTCCAAATCTGTATTTCTTCTGCGCCGATAGCCGCACCGATGAGCGAGGCGGAGTAGTCACTGCCGCCACGTTGCAGATTGTCCACCTCGCCATAAGCGTTGCGGCAGACGAATCCTTGGGTGATGTATACCTGTGCGCCAGCCTCCTTGTCGAGAATGGCGTTAAGCTTTTCGCGGATATAGGCGGTGTCAGGCTCTGCGTTTTTGTCTGTGCGCATGAAGTCGAGTGCTGACAACAGGCGGGCGTTGATGCCCTGTTCCTGCATATAGTTGACTACCATGTTGGTGCTCATCACCTCGCCCTGTGCCACGATGTTTTTCTCTTCAAAGCTGGTGAAGAGTTCTTTGGTGAAGGAGCGGAGGTATTAAACTCACCTTGGAGAAATTCGCGGGTTTTCTGTTTCCATTCGTCGGTGGAGTAAAGTTCTTCCACATGTCCCATGTATTTCTCTTCGAGTTTGTTGATGACCTCATTGGCTCCATCCGGATTCTTTTTGTAGAGATAGTCAGAAATCTCCACCAGTGAATTGGTCGTGCCCGACATGGCCGAGAGCACTACAAATACGGGCTGTCCCGAGGCGGTCACTAACTTGGTCACATCCTTCATACGGGCCGGTGTACCCACAGATGTGCCTCCAAACTTCATTACTTTCATATTTCTTGTCTTTATTTTAATTCTTAAACTTGATTTCATATACTCTTCTTGCGTCATACAGACAAGTCTTCGCGCTTGGTGTATTCCACTTGTGGCAATGTTTCCATTTCCGGCTGATGTCCGTCGGCTGGCTCTTCCGGCTCGTCATCTATGCGGATGCGGTTGAAGTCGCTGGTAATCTCTTCCAACTTGCCTTCATTACAGCGGTATACGATACCGGGATAGCGGTCGAGCAGGGGCATGTTGTGTGTGGTCATGATGACGGCGGTGCCTGTCTGTGAGATGTCACGCAGCAGCCGGATGATGTTCTCGGCTGTTTCGGGGTCCAGGTTGCCAGTTGGTTCGTCTGCCACAATCATTTTGGGCTTGTTCAGGATAGCTCTGGCGATGGCGATGCGCTGTTGCTCACCTCCCGATAGTTCGTGTGGCATCTTGTCTGCCTTGTCGGTCATTCCCACGTCAGTGAGTACCTCTTCAATGCGTTTGTCGATGGCTTTCCGGTCTTTCCATCCTGTGGCTTTGAGCACAAAGCGCAGGTTTTTGTATACCGTCCGGTCGCTCAGCAACTGGAAGTCCTGGAAGATGATGCCCATTTGCCGGCGTAGTGCCGGAATCATCTTGCGCTTCATCTTGCGGATATCTTGGTCGAGCACCGTGGCCATTTCGGCGTCATGGGCGTCAAGCTCAAGATAGATAGACTTGAGCAGCGTGCTCTTGCCTGAGCCTACACGTCCTATGATATAGATAAACTCTCCCTCGTCAACGTGAAAGTTGACGTCGGCAAGTACAGGGCTTTCGCCCTGTTGGTACAGATTAACTTTTTTATAGTCTATCAGCATGAATGTCTTGATATTTCAGATTGCTCAGTCGTATATCGCCAGAAGGCTTTGTGTACAGAGCGGAAAAGTGTCTTATGATGGTTTTCAGGGAAGATTGGTTCAGTGCTTGTGCCATTTGGGGTCATGGCGTACTTGCAGCTCCTTGGCCAGTTCCTCGATGCGCATGCCCTTTGAGGACAGCAATACGATGAGGTGGTACAGCATGTCGGCTCCCTCGTACACCAGTCGTTCATCAGTGCCGTTTACGGCTTCGATGACAGCTTCGAGTGCTTCTTCGCCCACTTTTTGGGCCATGCGGTTCAGTCCGTCCTTAAACAGGGAGGTCGTGTAGCTGCCTTCCGGCATCTCCTCATGGCGCTTGTTGATGAAATCCTGCAGAAAAGACAGGAAGAGCAAAGGGTTGGCTTCATTGGTCTCTCCCCAGCAGGTGTCGGTTCCTTTGTGGCAGGTGGGGCCATGAGGATGGGCTTTGACTAGCAGGGCATCATGGTCACAGTCGCTCTCGACGCTTACCAGGTCGAGGAAATTTCCGGAGGTTTCACCCTTGGTCCACAGTTGTTGGCGTGAGCGGCTGTAAAATGTCACTTTTTGGGTTTCCATTGTCTTGTCAAGTGCCTCTTGGTTCATGTAGCCGAGCATCAGCACGGTCTTTGTTGTCGCGTCTTGCACGATGGCGGGAACCAATCCACCCATTTTCTCGAAGTCTACTTCCATAGTCTTGTCTTTTTGTGTATATGTTATTTCTTTTTTTTGTCTATATATTATACTAATGTATGCGTACATATATTTACATCCTCACCCGGATGCCTTCCTGTTTGAGATACTGTTTGAGTTCCGGAATGGCAATTTCTCCAAAATGAAACACACTGGCGGCG
>CALGHW010000224.1 GCA_937916075.1 uncultured Prevotella sp. | reverse complement strand
GGAAACGGCACCAGTGCCGTCGATGGCATCAGTCCGATGACGGTCGGGGGTATACACATCTTTGTCTGTCACCGAGTGGGGAGGATTGGGCTGATACATCAAATCGGCAGCGCCTATATTAGCCACATGCACCTCCAGTTCGCCTGCCCCATGCGGATATTCCGCCACATCGGATTTATCGAGCCATGCTCCGAAGGAATTCTTCGTGGCACTGAACGGAGAAGCTGTAAACACCTGGCCATATATTATGCCGTTAAGATGATAGTCATCAGTAGACCAATTGTTATAGAAATCAAAAATTGTCTTGTCCGTACACGCTCCTTGTAGAGAACGAATGTCGGCTCCGGAGAATGCCAGATCACGATGGTCGGCGGCAGACTTGGTCAAGACAAAGAGATTATTCCTCACAATGAACTTAGAACCTGAAGGTGTATATCTGAAGTCGAGCAACGGCTTTTTAGTACTTACGGCATTGAAATTGACAAACGTGTTGTTTTCTATCGTAATGTTGTATTTGTAGTTTGGATTCGTCCACGTAACATTCCTATTGCTATTGGTCACCAAAGATCCGAAAGAGGAATCAAAGAATGTGTTGTCTCGCAACACCAAGTGGCCAAGAATGTTTGAGTCAAGATTATTGAAAGGATCTGCATGAATGAGATCATATCCACCACCTTTCATGTCAAAATATCCACAGTTATAGAACTCACAGCCTTCAATCGTCACATCGTCAACAATGGTAGTATTCGACCCTTGCATACGGAAAAAACCACGAACAAAACGCTGGAAAGAACAGTTGCGAAGAGTAAAACTCTTCAGACTGAATGACACGTGATTAGACCATTCATTTATGAAATAGTTACCCATTGCTCGACCAGTTCCTTGTGCTTGATCTCCATAGTTCTCCGCCAAAGGACAATCAAAGTCAATATCTTCAAACGTGACATTGTCCATTTTCAGCATAACCATTGAGCCATCACCTTCAATCCCGCCAATCGGTTGACGGCCAAGCATAAAAATACTGAAAAGCACGTTGCTTCCGCTTTTAGCCAGTCCACCCATGCAAACCTTGGCCCTACCCTTTCCTGCCGCCAAGTCTTCTGGATTTGTCCTAAGAGCAAAGCCCTTGGTTATTCCCAAAACATCCCGTAAGAAATAGGTTTTGCCGCCTTCCAAATAGAATACCTTACCTTGTGTTTCTGTTCCATCCATATACTCACCGAGCACATTCGACAAGTTCGTGGCACTGGTTTCCAGTTGTAGAGTCTGGCTATCCGCTCCATCTGT
>CALGHW010000223.1 GCA_937916075.1 uncultured Prevotella sp. | reverse complement strand
CGCCGATAGCATCGGTTTCTGCGAGCGTTTCCTTCAAGTACTCATAGCCCTCCTTGAATTCCTCCTGTGTCTCAGGGAACTTGCCGCTCTCCAACAGGTAGTCGATATACTTGTAAGCACGGTCAGCGATACGGGTATCAAACACCTCCTGTGCCTCCTTCACCTCGAAGTCGCTCACGGTGGTTCCGACAGGCAGACGGCCCAAAGAGATGACCACATTACCTACGCTACCGCCCGACACGGTGTCCTTGAAGCAGAAAGTCACATCGGTCCATCCGCTCTCAGCGATGGCTACAGAAGAGCCCACCTGCTGGAAGCGGGCGGCTGTCTTGCTGGCCGAACCGTCAGTATTGGCATATACGTCGATATAGTTTAAGCTACCGGCAGAGGTAGAGGTAGAGAATGCGCCTGCGTCAGAGGCCTTCACCTTGAAAGACACCATCAGGGTCTGACCGGGGGTGAAAGGCACGGCCTGGTACATCGTGGCAGCGGCGTCGTCAGACTGGCTGATGACAGCCCCTTTACCGTTGACACCGCCATCAGGAGAGATAGTCCAAAGCTCGGTAGAAAGATTGGTTCCGTCGGCAGCCTTCCAACCGAAGTTGGCGTCGCTGGGCGACTGTGAAGAGAAATCACCGTTCACAACAAGGTTCTGGTCTCCTGTGATCTTCAGACGCTGCTCAGGCGTGAACACATAGTCACCCTTGTCGTAAGCGAACGATCCCAAGGAACAGAGAAGCCCCAAACATGGTAGTAAAAATCGTTTGTTCATAATGATTAATTATTTGTTTAAAGTTTAAAGATAGTAGCTTTCACTGATTGTTTGGGTGCAAAATTAGCAATAATATCATTGCAGTCAAAATAGATTCGCTACCATTTTTTGACAAAGTGCTTCATTTTTTGAGAAAACGGAAAGTCGCTTACCTGGACCGGTGGTAGCTTCATCCGGCAGATAAGTGACCTAAGTGACGCTAAAACAACAAAGCCGGAGCTGTCCCCATCAAACAGGAACAGCCCCGGCTTCTATTATATAAAGAGTATCGTCTTTTACTTCACCATCAGTTTCTGCTCGCCATTGGCAGAGCGGACGATGTATGTGCCAGCGGCACCGGCCAGGCGACGGACAGCCTTGCGGAGGTTGGCCTTGGTGGTCTGTACAGTGCCCAAGCGGACACCGCCCACGGTATATACCTCATAGTCGGCAGCCTTCGACACGGTGATGTCGTTGATGGCTGTCGGGTCGTTGGTGACGCGGAGCACACCCTCAGCCTGCGACAGGCCCGTGGTGTCCCAATAGAGACCGTCGGGCAGCGTGGGCAGCGTGATGGCAGTGGGCGCCGCAGTCAGACGACTGGAGGTCCACAGCGTGAAGCTGTCACCGGATGCCGGGGTATAGTCGTCGGCCAGTACTACGGTGATGCCACCCAAGGTCAGGGCCGTGCCAATCTCCAACTTGGAAGCCGACTTGGCCGAGGCAATCTTGAAGGTGACCATCGTGTTGGCCGAGGCATAGAACATGCCGTCGGTCTTGAATGTCACAGGACCAGCTGAGGAAGTGGTGCGCATCAGCTCGAGCGAGGAGTTGTCGTTCATCAGACAGCTGTTCACATAAGTGGCGCCACGGAACTTCGACGTGCCCTTGAGGGTGATGGACGACGTGCCGTTGAGCTTAGTCTTATAAGTGGCCATCGTGTTGGCCAGTGTGCCCTCCTCTACCGTGATGCTGCCGGTGAGGATGCCCAGTGCGCGGATGTCCATCATACCTGAGCCGCGCTTGATGATGGGCGAGCTACACGGCGTGCTATAGGTGAAGTCGCTATTGTTGGCACCCAGGATATACGAGCCTGTACCCGAGAGGGTTCCCTTGCCCGTAACGGCACCCAGCTCCACGTTGTGGCCGTTGTTTTTGAATTCCACGCCCTCGTCCATCTGGAGCGTGGCCTTGCCCAGACCCTTGGTGCTGGTGAACTCGAACGACGGGTCATACGTGCCGCGCTTCCGCAGGGCCGGTATGATGGTGCCCTCAAACTGGCTCCAGTCGCCGGCAAAGTAGCAGCGGATACCTGTGGCATAGACAGTGAAGGTACCTGTACCCGTAAGCGAGCCCTTGTAAGATCGGAAGAGCACACGTCTGAACTCCAGTCACTGACCAATATCGTATG
>CALGHW010000222.1 GCA_937916075.1 uncultured Prevotella sp. | reverse complement strand
AGGAGATGGATGCCTACGAGGACTTCTGGGACAAGCTCGGCGCCGAGCGTCTGCTTTTTGTCGACTCCAACAGCATCAGCCGTGAGGAAGGACGCAAGGAAGGACGTGAGGAAGGAAGAGCGGAAGGCCGCAAGGAAGGCCGTGAGGAAGGAAGAGCGGAAGGCCGTGAGGAAGGAAGAGCGGAAGGCCGCCAAGAAGAGCGTGTGGAAATGGCAAGGAAAATGCTTACAAGAGGTATGGACTATACCACCATATCACAGCTTACCGGACTTAGCGAAAAAGAGTTGAAGACACTATAAGCAGAAGACCTGTAATTCCGACATCAGGTCAAGCGAAAGCCTGATAGTATCTCCGGTGTCCCCTTCTTTTCCAACGGAGGGGACACCGGAGATACTTTTACCAGTACAGGTAGAGCCTTTACCTTGGAGTCCCGAATCGCCAGTTGGTATGATTCTTATCCGCACTGAAAAGGATGACAGCCGAATATGCTTTCTTCATCCGGAAAAGGAAGGCTCTGGAATTGATAATCTGTAAATAATTGGGATTAGCAGTGCAACGGGCCACGGCATACGTCCGGTACTCATCACCGTCAAAGAGGACGGTGATTTTCTTTGACTCCCACATCTCCACCAGGAGTATCGGATTGACAACGACAATGCCATCACCAGGCCCATTGAACAGATTCATGACGGCTGCCTTATCCTTCTCAGAATAAGGGGACCGGCAGGGGAAATGACAAGTGGTCAGAAACACCCTTTCCACTGTATCCCTGACCATCAGCATACGGCGTTCAAGCCGCAGATTACAGTATTTGTCTTCCTGTGAGTCTTTGCTGGCCAGAAGTTTCACCGGGCAGGGACGCTCTCTGTCCAACGGCAGTTTGGCTTCCCGCCATCCTGCGAAATTAGGCAATCGATGGACAATCAGCTCATCTATCGATCTAAACGTTTGCTGGGGGACATTCCGCTCGGCCATTTGCTGGGGGACATTCCGCTCGGCCGTTTTCTGCATTGCATTTTCTTGTTTGACTTTCCACTCTGCCTTTTTCTGCTCATTCTCAATATAATCATATCGGTGGTCTTTCAGCCACCCTACCCCTATCGTGTCCACATAGACGCGGCTGACGACAGGCCACCCTAATTTACCCGGACTGACAGTCACCAAAAGCTTCATACCTTTCTTAATTTTACTATCAAACTGGTCCATCTTAAACTCTATCCGCTTGCCATCCACCATGACAGGGAAGCATATCTTACGACCTCTTTTCTTTTCTGAGAAAACAGACAAGACTTCCGATTTCTGCACTTGCCCACCTTCATAGCTGAGTGGCATATTGAAATAAAGCGACAAAGCAAAGGCTAATCCAGGACCAAAAATCGACAAGCAAAGAACCATATACTGTACAGATAGAGGAATTTCTTTCGTAAAATCAAAATGATTTTCCAGTTCGTCCAATTGTCGCATATACTCTCGCTCTGCCTGAACACTGTAACTGGCCCTTATTGCTTGCTTCAGTTTTTCCTTTTTCCTGAATTTCAATATGTTTTTCAACATTACAGAAAGAAGAAAGCAAAGACAAAGTCCTAAGACAAAACAAAAAGACGAACAGGCGGAAGTTTTTATCCAAAAGTTTCCCCAAAAGAGAATAGTAAATTCCTCTCCACTATAATTAAAGACCAACGTTATCACAAAAACACAAACAAAAATCAAGACCATGACTACCTTACAATTTTTCTTTTGCGTAGCATCCATCTCAGCCCAGTAGTCTTCAAAACTTTTTCCTTCAGGATTCCACATATTACATTCTTATTTATTTATGATAAGTAGGTGCTCAAAATTAATTTATATGATTCTATGCTCTATTTTGGCTTGTATGTTCAGCTCCGAAGAGGGAGTGTAGCGGGCTACACGACTGATGAGAGCTGGACATACGGGCCGAAAGAGAGTGTAGAGGCATATAAAAGCATCACTTCTTTGGGTGAGATTCATATATGCGATTCATTTTGAGTACCTACTTAATTATGTCCAATTGCTTACCATTCATTTTCGATTCCGCACAGATACGAGTGACAACAGGCCATCCCAAATTACCCTGACAAACAGTTACAACCTGAATTCGGGATAAGAAACCTCAACAACCATTTGTTGTCCCCTCTTGAATG
>CALGHW010000221.1 GCA_937916075.1 uncultured Prevotella sp. | reverse complement strand
GCTCTACTCCCGGGTGCTGCCCATATATAAAAAGCCCGACGAGGCGGGCGACTTCACCTACAAGCGGATGTACAACCGGCCCAAGCAAAGGGTAATACCCGCCGAAAAAGACAAGCTATTGGCCACCTTCTATCCAGAAGGCGGACACCTGGTGAAGGGCATCAAGACCCGCGTGGCCTTCGAACTGACCACCCAAGAAGGCGAGATGGTGAACCTGACGGGAAACATCATAAAAAACGATAAAGCCATAGCGAAAATCAGCACCACACACCAAGGGAAAGGCGTATTCGCAGTCGTGCCCGACGACGAGCGCATCCAGGTGACCTTCCGCTACCACGACAAGGACTATACCTTCAAACTTCCCAAGAGCGAGGAAGCCGGAGCCACCGTCAGTCTCACAGACGGCAAGGCGGTGTTCACCGCGCACAACCTGCCACAAGACCGGGAATACGGCGTGTCCATCCTCTGCCGGGGTGTGCTCAAACTTTTCGAGAAAGCCCACTTCGGCAACGACGGCACTTATACCCTCACCCTGCCCCAACTGCCCACAGGCGTCAACGACATCACGCTCTTCGACAGCTACGGACAGATACTGGCCGACCGGCTCTTCTTCATCAACAACCATGACTACGACGGCTACACCGCCCGGGTGGACAGCGGCATGAAGACCACGTATGACCCCTATGAGGCCATACGCCTGGGCATACGATGCGACCAGGTGGACACCACCGCCTTTATCTCGGTGGCCGTGAGAGACCGGCAGACCGACGAGCCCAGCTATGACGACGGCAACATCATGACCGACCTGCTGCTGAGCAGCGAACTGAAGGGGTTTGTGGCCAATCCGGCTTACTACTTTGAGGCCGACGACGCACAACACCGACAGGCGCTCGACCTGCTGATGATGGTGCAGGGCTGGCGAAAATACAAGTGGGACGAACTGGCCGACCCGGCGAAGACAGCCCAGCGATACGCTCCCGAGGTGACCATGACCGTGGAAGGGGCCGCCTACAAGCTGGAACCCGTGTTTGAGGTGGACCCGAAAGAAATAGAATACTGGCGATACGGCATCGGCAAGATTGGCATCGGCAATGTCACAACCGACGACCCCACCGACACCGGAACCGACCAGGAGACCAGTGAAACGACAGACGGCGAGACAGAAAACACGTATGAGACAGACAGCAAAGTGGAACTGCCCACCGACATCACCGAACAGGAAAAAGAGGAGTTTGGCAGTCTGAGGGAAATTAGACGACGGGTGAAGGGCTCACTGAAAAAAGAAGTGTTTGTGGAGGCCGAGCTGATTGTGGGCAAGGACGTGGCCGGCCTGGCACAAAAAACCACCAACGGCGGACGCTACCTCTTCCAGATACCGCCCTTCTACGGGTGCGGCATCCTCAACATGAAGGCTTACAGCGTGAAGGACTCGCTGAAGAAGAACATGGTGAGCGGACACGACAAGGGCATCCTAGACGAGCACGACATACCCGACTACTTCGTGAAGCGCGACCTGTTTTACCCCCGGCTGCCCAACAAGTACAACTATTACCAGAACCACACGCCCGACTATGTGACACCGCTCGACACCATGAGCGAACTGTCGATGGAAAACGACAACCATATGCTGCGCAACGTCAACGTAAAGGGCAAATGGCACGGCAAACGGGCCATCGACTACAGCAAGCCAGCCTACGTATGCGACGCCTACGAGATATACAACGACCTGACCGACTACGGACTGAGCTGGGGCATGTTCGACCCGCGCTACTTCACTATCCAAGTGTGCCAATACCTCTTCGGCAACATGAACACTTACCGGACATTCAACGTGGAAGGAAAGCTCAACTCGGAACAGACCCATAACTACACTTTCTTGCGCAACTTCACAAACAGTGCCCCCGTATGGTCGGCATCGCCCTCCAAAAACAATGTATACATAGCCAAGAACTTACAGCTCAAGCGGATGGGCGACCTCCAGGTATACAGCGACTATGAGCCACGCAACGAGGAAGCCCTGATGGAACACACCCGCGCCACCTCCGACGCCACCGTGGTCATCAACGCCCTACCCAATGAGACCGAACAGCCCACCTACCGCGACCGGCACATCATCCTGCAGGGATTCGACTACCCCGCAGACTTCTACAGCCCCGACTACTCACAACAACGCCCACAGACACCCACAGACTACCGGCGCACGCTCTACTGGAACCCCAACGTGAAGACCGACAGCCAGGGCCGGGCCACCATCAGTTTCTACAACAACTGCCGGGAGACCCGCGTCAATGTGAGTGTGGCCGGCATTACAGCCGACGGACACCTCATCCGGACAAAATAAGTATCTGATAGTTGCTTATGACGAAAAAAAAGAGTAACTTTGCAGACAAACCTAAAAAAAACAATATCAACTTATCATTAAGACCTAAAAGAAAAGAATGGAACAAGTATTCAGTTACATTATCAGTCTGGGAGCAAGCGTGATGATGCCTATCATCTTCACCGTCATCGGACTGTGCATCGGCATGAAATTCGGCAAGGCCCTCAAGTCAGGACTCTTTGTCGGCGTGGGCTTTGTGGGACTGGGCGTGGTGACCGCCCTGCTGACCACTAACTTCAACGACCCGCTCAAGGCCATCTCCGACCTGTATCACCTGCAGCTCAACGTGTTTGACATGGGATGGCCCGCCGCAGCCGCCGTGGCCTACAACACCGCCGTGGGCGCGTTGATTATCCCCATCTGTCTGGGTGTGAACTTCCTCAAGCTCATCA
>CALGHW010000220.1 GCA_937916075.1 uncultured Prevotella sp. | reverse complement strand
CCGACTCCCTGGCCACGCTCTTCAACCCGCTGGTGGGCACCATCCTGAGCTGGCCCCGCGAGCGGAAACCCAACAACTGGCCCCACAACACCATCATGGACAACATGATGAACCTCGACATGATGTTCTGGGCGGCACGCCATGGCGGCAACCGGTTGCTCTACGACCTGGCCGTGGCCCACGCCAAGACCACCATGGACCACCACTTCCGACCTGACGGCGGTTGCTACCACGTGGCGGTATACGATACCATCACGGGACAATTCATCAAGGGCGTCACCCACCAAGGGCTGGCCGACAACTCACTCTGGGCGCGCGGACAGAGCTGGGCCATTTATGGTTACACCATGGTGTACAGATACACGCGCCAACAGGTGTTTCTCGACTTTGCGCAGAAGGTGACCGACCTCTACCTGCGACGGCTCCGCGCCACCAGCGACGACCTTATCCCGCTGTGGGACATGGACGACCCGCGCGGACTCAAGGCACCCCGCGACGCCAGTGCGGCCTGCGTGGTGGCCAGCGCACTGCTGGAACTCCAGCAGTATGTGGGGGGAGCCAAGGGACAGGCTTACCGGCAGACGGCTCTCGACATGCTGGCCCAACTGAGCACCCCGAAATATCAGAGCGGAAAGCGCAACGTGGCTTTCCTCATGCACAGCACCGGACATCATCCGGCCGGCAGCGAGATTGACGCCAGCATCATCTATGCCGACTACTATTACCTGGAGGCACTGCTCAGGGCCAAAGCACTGAACAGCGGAAAGTGATGAATTCCTGTAGAGACTGGAGCATGTGCAAGCTGTTAAAATTCTGTTAAATAACACGGGAAGAACTACCGGCTCTCGAAGAACTTGCTTACTTTTGCATACGGAAAAAGACAAGGACTCCGACCTAACACACAGAGCGATGGACAGAATGACAACAGAGCTATACATCAAAAATATGGTGTGCCCCCGCTGCGTCATGGCAGTGAAAGAGATTTTGGAGCAACAGGGATGGCAACCGATCAAGGTGGAGCTGGGCAAAGCCGTCATCCCCGGCTCACCCACCCCTGAACAGACAGAAGCCATCAAGAACGCCCTCGGCACCGTGGGATTCAGCCTGCTCAGCGACAGGACACAACGCACCGTGGAACACATCAAGACTCTCATCATCGAGGCCGTAGGACAAGGGCAGGCCGTCAAACTGGCCACACTGCTGGCCGACCGGCTGCACACGGACTACAGCAGCCTGAGCCGCACCTTCTCCATGCGCACTGGCATGACCATCGAGCGATTCTACATCCTCCAACGCATCGAGCGTGTCAAGGAACTGCTGCGCAATGGCGAACTGACCATCAGTGAGATAGCCCTCAAGCTCAACTATTCGAGCGTGCAGCACCTCAGCAAGCAATTCCGCACTGTCACCGGCATGACTCCCTCACAGTTCAAAATCGACTGTGAGCGGAAACGCTGGTCGATTGACAAAATTATATAAATCTTTTCCAGCATTTCATCACAGCCTTCAACGCTTTTCACCGTACCTTTGCACCCAGAAAACCATTTTTCAAGAATCTTATCATTCAGTTTAAAGGTATATGGAAAAGAAAACGATAGCCATCCTCGGCATGATGTGTGCCGGATGTGCCGGCAACGTGGAGCGTTGCCTCAACGCACTGCCCGGCATAGACAGTGCCAGCGTAAACCTGCCGGCCCGCACGGCACTCATCACCTTCGACCCCCAACAAATCTCGCTGGAGACAATGAAGCACAGCTTGGCCGCCATCGGCTACGACATGGTCATCGAGGAGGACCGCAATGTGGAAGCCATCGAGCGGCGACGCCTGACCCTGTTGGGACGCAACACCCTCCTGGCCTGGTGTGTGGCCGTGGCCATCTGCTGGCTGGGACGGCATGAAGACAACATGACACTCCAGTGTATGCTCCTGCTCAACGCAGTTCAACTGGCAGCGTTCGGCCGACAATTTTATATCACGGCCTGGCGCCAGCTGCTCCACCGCTCGGCCAACATGGACACACTCGTGGCCATGAGCACGGCCATCACCTTCCTGTTCAGCTCGTTCAACACCTTTTGGGGCGACTCCTTCTGGAGCCCACGGGGCATAGAGTGGCACGTATACTTCGATGCCTCGGCCATGATTGTGGCCTTCGTGCTCACCGGACGGTTTTTGGAGGAGAAAGCCAAAAACAGCACGGCAACGGCCATCAAGAGTCTGATGGGACTGGCCCCCAAGACGGCCCACCTCGTGGGCTTCGACGGCACCGTCACCGACGCCCCTATCACTGCCCTGACCCAAGGTGACACCATCGAGGTGAGGCCCGGCGAAAAGGTTCCCGTGGACGGCACCGTCACCCAGGGAACGGCACAGATAGACGAAAGCATGATCAGCGGCGAAGCCGCTCCCGTAGAAAAGACACAGGGACGGAAAGTGCTGGCCGGCACCATCGTCAAGCAGGGCACTTTCCGATTCAAAGCCGAACAGGTGGGGGCCGACACCCTGCTGGCCGGCATCATCCGCACCGTACAGCAGGCACAGGGCTCCAAGGCTCCCGTGCAACGCACCGTAGACCGCATCGCCCGCATCTTCGTGCCCGTCATCGCCAGCCTGTCGCTGCTCACCTTGATACTCTGGATAGTCATCGGCGGCATCGGTCAACTGCCCCACGCCATCCTCTCGGCCGTGTCGGTGCTGGTCATCGCCTGCCCATGCGCCATGGGCCTGGCCACGCCTACCGCCCTGATGGTGGGCATCGGCAAGGCGGCCCGGAAGAATATCCTCGTCAAGGATGCCACGGCCCTGGAAAACATGCGCCAGGTGGATGCGATGGTCATCGACAAGACTGGCACACTGACTATCCCATCGGACGACGACAAACGCCACGAACAACTGAAGCCACACGCCCGTGAGGCCATCGACATGCTGAAACGGGCGGGCATCGACATCTATATGATGAGCGGTGATAAGGAGGAGGCAGCCAGCTACTGGGCTCACGAGGCAGGCATCGACCACTACCAGAGCCAGGTCATGCCACAAGACAAGGAGGCGCTCGTGCGACGTCTGCAGCAGGAAGGCCACCGGGTGGCCATGGTGGGCGACGGCATCAATGACAGCCAGGCCCTGGCCACGGCCGACGTGAGCATCGCCATGGGACGGGGCACTGACGTGGCCATGGATGTGGCCCAGGTGACGCTCATGGGCGACGACCTGCGACACATCGCCGACGCC
>CALGHW010000219.1 GCA_937916075.1 uncultured Prevotella sp. | reverse complement strand
ACTGCTCCACCATCTACTGCACCCGCAAGAATTATCACGGCAGTTGCCGCAACATCCGGGTGAGTAAAGCCGTGTACTGGGCCGATGTGGCTCATCCCATTATGATAGGTCTGCACAGCGAGACACCCGACCTGGAGGAGGTGACCGACGTAGTGTATGACGATATCGACATCCTGGAGCACGCCGAGAATCAGGTGGACTACCAGGGATGCATCGGCATCAACGACGGTGACAATATCCTGGTGCACGGGCTGACCTTCCAGAACATCCGCATTGAGAGCATCCGCCGGGGCATGATTATGAACCTGCGCGTATGCTTCAACCGGAAGTACTGCACGGCACCTGGACGCGGCATCAAGGACATCACCTTCCGCAATGTGTCCTATCAGGGGCAGGAGCCCAACATGAGCATCATCGCCGGCTATGATGAGACCCGCAAGGTAAGTAACATCCGCTTTGAGAACTTCCGCGTCAACGGCCGTCTCATCACGGACGATATGCCCGGTAAGCCTAAGTGGTATAAAACGGCCGACATGGTTAATTTCTTTGTGGGCGAGCATGTGGAGGGCATTACCTTCAACAAATAAGAAAGGTGAAAAACGATAAACACGAATCGGGCGTTTCAAAGACTAATTCTTGAAACGCCCGATTCGTGTTTGTATATCAGTGTCTGGGGCCTTTGCCGTCGGTTCAGTCGTTCAGGTCTTCCGTCACAATCTGTATTTCGGCATAGCTGATGTCCTGACCGATGCCGTCGCGTATCTCCCGGTAAGATAGTTCCTCGGGATTCTTGCCGCGCAGGAAGTCCCTGATGCGTTCGATGTGTTCCTTGGACACCAGTTCCTCAGCGCGGATATCGCCCTGTCCCACATAGTGGGCCAAGTGGTTGAGCACTGTATTGACGGTGAGGCTTCGCTCCCGGGCTATCTGGTCAGCGGTCTTGCCCTCCCGAAACATCTTGTAGCTCAGTTCCCGGGTGGGTATGCGCTTGACCTTTGGCTTTTGGTCGGCTGTTGCCGTGCGCGACGGTTTGCCGGCCTCCTCGGCCCCCAGCATGATGATGGCCTTGCGCTTCAGATAGCCCGTCACGGAGAAGCCGTTGGCAGCCACCTCGGTGAGCAGGCCAATTTTCAGGCCCAGAGCCTGTTTGAGGCGCAGAGTCTGTTCGGTCCATCGCTTGTTGATATCTTTGTTGCCTGATTTCACGACGGTCTGCCTCACGACGGTCTGCAGAGGGCGCAGCTTGGTGAGAAAATAGGCCGAGCCTTTGCTGATGCGGTCGGCTATTTGCGGGTCGGTGTCAGGCTGCGGGGCCTGTGCCACCATCCGGCAATACTGGTTGTGGAAGGTGGCGGCCACACTGGTGACGGCCTGGTGAAACAGTTGCACCTCCTGCTTCATCTGTCGTTCTGCCATGGGGTGGGTGGCGGAAAAATGCTCGGTGAGCAGCCGGGCCACGGTATAGAGCGAGGTGCTGATGTCATTAAAGGTAAAGAGCTCGGTGAGCAGCCGCAGGAAGTATTGACGCTGAAGTTGCTGGAGCTTGTCGGGCGAGGGTACACGCTGGCCGAGCTGGTCGGTAAACTGGCGCACCCGTCCGTCGCAGATGATAGCCTGACGGTTGATGGGACGGCTCAGCACCAAGCCCTCCAGCGTCTTGCAGCGGCTCAGGGCCACGTAAGCCTGTCCGTGGGCGAAGGAGTGCTCCACGTCGATGATGGCATGGTCGAAGGTGAGGCCCTGACTCTTGTGGATGGTGATGGCCCAGGCCAGTTTGACAGGATACTGCTTGAACACACCCTCCACGAC
>CALGHW010000218.1 GCA_937916075.1 uncultured Prevotella sp. | reverse complement strand
GTTTTTATATGGCGGAGTATTCACCTTTATTTTTGCCGCTTTATGGTTGATAATGAGGGAGTTGTCAACTTTTGAGTGCAGGGATGAGTCCGTCGGGGTGATACCTGCCCGGCGTAAGTTTATGTTGTGTAAAATGTTTCAATCTGTACGGTTGAAAAAGGTAGTGGGTGACGTGTCTCACGTCACTGCAGGAGAAACATCATCCCCGACAGTGGGTGCGGTGATACACCGCACCCACTGTCATAGACGTGATGAAGTGATGTTGCTATAATGATTTTTTATTACATTCACTTGTGCCAAGAAAATAAAGTTGCCTGATTTCGAGGAGAAAGTTGCCTGATTTCGAGGAGAAACTTGGCAACTTTCTCTTCGTAATTAGGCAACTTTCTCATTTTATCTGTTTCTGACACTCCGAAGAAAGCTTTGAGCGGATATGAAATATCTTTATATTATAACGTTTATATTTCAACCGTACGGGTTGAAATAATTCAGTATCGGATAAGCCCTTCCAGCAGGTTGAGGCAAGCCTTTTTGCGTCCAAGGAGAAAGCGTCATTGTCCGGGACGTTCCGTGGAATATTCCTGCCGTAGTGGTTCCGGTTTAGGCACAAATCCGAAGATGGCCGCCAGGCAGCTCATGACCGGACTGAGAATATTGAAGAAGCAGAACGGCAAGTAAACCAGTGTCGGGATGCCGAGCACCGTGCTCTGGGTCATGCCGCAGGCCGTCCACGGCACGAGCACGGAGGTGACCGTGGCGGAGTCCTCGGTGGAGCGGCTCAGCAGCTCGGGGCGGTAGCCGCGCCTGTCGTACTCGTCGCGGTAGATGGACACGTTCATGATGATAGACAGAAACTGGTCGCCCATGACCAGGTTGAGCAGCACGCCCGAAAGTACCGTCGAGCACACAAGCGACACCGTGTTGCGTATGCTCTTGAGCAGCACGTGGGTGATGCTCCGGAGCATGCCGCTTGCCACCATGCACGAGCCGAAGCACATGGCGCACAGGATAAGCCACACTGTGCTGAGCATGCCAATCATGCCCCGCGTGGCCACAAGCGAGTTGATGGCCTCATAGCCGGTGTCGATGCCTGTCTTGGAGTAACACGTGAGCATGAGTCCCTCAAACAGGCTGCGCGCATTGACGGTCGGCTCGCCGGCAATATGCATGAGCGCCTGGGGCTGGAGGATGACGGCACACACGCAGGCCGCCAGCGATGAGAGCAGCAGCGTGATGAGCGACGGCATCTTCTTATAGATAAGGAAACCCGTGAAGGCGGGGATGAGCATGGTCCACAGCGAGATGTTGAAACCGTGGCTGAGCCCCGTGAGGTACTGGCTGATTTCCACCTCCGTGCCGTTGTAGAACAGGCCGATGGCGAGATAGAGCACCAGCGAGATGCTGATGCTTGGCACCGTGGTGTAGAGCATATAGCGTATGTGTCGGAAGAGGTCGGCCCCCGCCATTGACGAGGCCAGTACGGTGGTGTCGCTCATGGGCGACATCTTGTCGCCGAAGTAGGCGCCCGATATGATGGCGCCGGCCGTGTAAGGCTGCGGGATGCCGAGGGCGTCGCCGATGCCCATCAGTGCGATGCCGATGGTGGCGATGGTGGTCCACGACGTGCCGGTCACGACGGAGATGATGGAGGAGATGATGCAGGCACACGGCAGGAAAAACAGCGGTGACATCAGCTGCACGCCGTAATAAATCATCGTGGGCACGACACCGCTCACCATCCACGTGGCCGACATCATGCCGATGAGCAACAGGATGAGGATAGACACACCGGCATCGCCGACGGTCTTCTTGATCATGTCTTCAAACACCGTCCACATCTTGTATACTATCATCGTCAGGGCCACACACACGGTTGAGGCTATCATCAGCGCCACCTGGGACGCTCCGTTGAGCGCGTCGTCGGGAAACAGGCGCACCACAAGCACGATAAGTGTGATCAATACCGCGAGCGGCAATATACTGACAAGGGGACTGGGGAGAGTGGAATGATTGTTCATCGTTTATATCTAATTTGTTTTTGCGGTGCAAAGATAGTGCAAGGCGAGCGCAATACAAAATAAAAAGGCGAAGACTTTTGGTTTTATTGCCGAACCGCAGTCTTATCTTATCTAAAGGTAAGCATCTTCCCTGAAAATACGTTCGGCGTTGATATTTTGAGAAACACGCATGGCGCAGGTCGTCCCGGGCACTTCCTTTAAGCCAAATTCAGGGGCGAGTCTCTTGAATCGGCAACCGTATGTGTTAAAAAATACTCGGTTTTGGTGTCGTTTATGCATAAATATATGGGAAATATAAAAATAATGCTCTATTTCTTTTTTGTATACGTGTTAAAATGATTATTTTTGCGACCGTAAAACTTATTTATTAATCAACCGTTAAAACGACACATGAGAAAAATCTACTTGTATGCAGCGTTGGCATGGCTCACCGGGGGAGGTAATGCTTTCGCACAAAATGCAAATGGCTTGTTGAAAATGCCAGAAAAAGAGTGTGCCGGCATGACCCTCTCGCGCTTCACGCCCGACCAGAAAGGCGAGGAGGGGCGAGATGCCCTGTCGCGCTATCCGCTGTTGCGGAAAGTGCATACCGACCAACCTCGCACCGCCGGCATCACCGAGGCGCGGCGCTCCCTCGTGGAGCGCAGGTCTGCCACCGCCAGTCCAGCCCGTCTGCACGACATGCTGCGTGCGGCCTCAGGACGCGAGATGTGGGCCAACGTCACCTATAGCAACACGTGGGAGAGCTATGACCTGCGAGGCTATTATGCCTTCAACTCCGCCTCGTCGCCCTTTGCCATGCAGATGCTCGGCACCTCGGGCAACTATTATATGGAAGGCAACGGCGGAGCCGTCATTCAGGACGGAGTGCTCTACATCGTGCGCTGGTCCAGCTATGGCAGTTACTTCTATATTTATGTCAACACCTTTGACACCGAGACCTTCCAGCAGTTGGGCTCGGTGAGTACCAAGGATGTGTCGCTTATAGCCTTAGAGACCGCCACCAACATGGCTACGGGGGTCAACTATGGCGTGTTCTACAACAGCGACGCCACAGGATTTGTGCTGGGCACGGTGGACTATGCCACCCTGAACCGCAAGGACTTTGGCACCCTGCAGCATCCCTATGTGGCCTTGGGTGTGACCAAGGATGACACACTCTACGGTGTGGCCACCGACGGCAACCTGTATAAAATCAATAAAGAGACTTGTGAGGAGACCCTCATTGGCAACACGGGCGTGCAGGTGCTCATGAGCGACGGCGGCCACTATGGACAGAGCGGAGAAATCGACCAAAAGACGGGCGTCTTCTACTGGGTGGCCAAGGATGCCGACAAAAACACGGCCCTCTATACCGTTGACCTTAACACAGGCGCGGCCACCAAACTGACCGATTTGCCCGGACAGGAGACCGTATTCGGACTCTATCTGCCGCCCGAGCCGGCTGACGATAACGCCCCCGCCGCGGTAACCGACCTGGAAGCCCTTTTCGACGGCAATTCGCTGGAGGGCATCGTCACCTTCCAGGCACCTACCACCACCTATGGCGGTGGCGCCCTGAGTGGCTCGCTCGACTATTATGTCATGCTGGGCAACGACACATTGGTCAGCGGCAAAACCCAGCCCGGCGCTACTGTCGAGGAGGAAGTCATTGTGCCAGAGGAGGGCATGACCACCTTCCGCGTGGCCACGGCCAACAGCGTGGGATCCAGTCCGGAGAGCAAGGTGAAGGCCTATGTGGGCAACGACGAGCCCGCACAGGTGCAGAACGTCCGTCTTGCCATCGACGCCGAGACAGGTAAGGTGAAGCTGACATGGGACCCCGTGACCGCAGGTGTCAACAGCGGCTATGTGGGCAACATCACCTACAACGTGGTGCGCTATCCTGACTCCGTGCAAGTGGCCACCGGCCTGACCGCACCCCAATTCGAAGAGACCCTTCCGGCCGACAAGGCCCTGCAGGCCTACAGCTATGAGGTGGAGGCCGTCAACGGCACACAGACAGGCAAGAGCAGCCAGTCCAACCGGGGCGTGTTTGGCGCGGCCATCACGCCGCCCTACACCGAACCGCTTGACCAGGAGAGCAGCCTCGACCTCTATACTATCATCGACAACAATCAGGACGGGTCAACCTGGGCGTATAATGAAAGGGAGGGGTGTGCCTCCTATATCTACAACCGTGCCAACGACGGTGATGACTGGCTCATCACGCCCGCCATCCAGCTGAAGGGCGGCAAGCTCTATTCGCTGTCGTTTGAGACCTGTGGCTACGGCTATGACTATCTGGAGCGTATCGAGGTGAGATATGGCAACCAGCCCACGGCTGAGGCCATGACCCATACCTTGCTGGACACCGTCGATGTGGCATCGCCCGACTATACCAAATACACCCGCGAGATAGCGGCCGACAAGGACCAGAAGGTGTTTATAGGCTTCCATGCCGTCAGTCCGGCCAACGAGTATCGCCTGTATCTGAAGAATGTAGCTCTCTATGAAGGCCTGTCGCTCACACTGGCCGACTCCGTGAAGAACCTGAGACTCACGGCTGACGCCGATGCCCAACTCCTGGTCAACGGCAGTTTCAAGACACCGAGCCATACCCTGGGCGGTGACACCCTGGGCCACAAGATGACCCGTATCGACGTGCTCCGCGGCACTACGCTTATCAAGACCTTTGAACATCCCGACACGGCCACCGTGCTGACCTTTACCGACAATCAGCCTGTGAACGGATTCAACGCTTATTCCGTCAAGGTGTATACCGCTGAGGGAGAGGGCCGCACCATTACCGACAAGGTGTATGTGGGTATCGACACGCCCCGCTATCCCCAGCAACCCAGTCTGACCGACCAGACCAGCAGCATCCGCATGAGCTGGAAGCCGGTGGGCAAGATGGGTGCCAACGGTGGCGTGGTAAAGCCAGAGGAAGTGTGGTACAAGGTGTATGACGTGGTCCAGACCAGCGATGGCGTGATGGCCCAGCTCCTGGACAGCGTGCAGGGCACATCGTACGACATCTCGTTTGACACCAATAAGGGCGACCAAACAGTTGCCCAGTATGGACTGGCCGCAGCCTCCAAGGCCGGAACCAGCCTGATTGTCGGTTCGGCTCCCCTCGTCGTGGGCAAGCCTTATGCTCTGCCTTTCCGCGAGAGCCTGGCTCGGCAAAACGTGTCTTACTTCTGGTGGGGCGACCGCACGGGCAACTCCTCGTTTACGATTACCAACGAGAACTCGGCCGACAACGACGGCGGATGCTTCGCCCTCAAGACGGCTGCTCCCGAGGAGACAGCCTGGATCAACAGCGGCAAGATAGCCCTGGGCGGTGTGGACAACCCGAAGCTTCGCTTCAGCCACTATGCCGACCCGCGCTCTGACATGAAACTGACCGTCGAGATACAGAAGCCCGACGGCACGGTGGACAGTCTCTACCGCTTCGACTACAAGACACTTGGTGAGGGCGACGCAGACCAGTGGCGCCGTGAGTCGGTGTCGCTGAAAGCGTATGCCTCGCTGCCTTACATCATCGTGCGCTTCCGGGGCGACATAGGCGGCAAGGCTTATACCCTGTATCTTGATGACATTGAAATTGACCATGTGTATGCCCATGACCTGAAGGCTGCCATCGCCGCTCCCGAACAGCTCCGCAAGGGCAACAGCGGCACGGTGAGAGTCACCGTCACCAACAAGGGCGACCATGCTGAGGCACCTTATATCGTCAAGCTCTTGGCTGCCGATGAGACCGTGGCTGCCGACACTGTGACCACTGCCCTCCAGCCGATGGAGAGTCGCACGCTGAGCTTCGACTACAAGAGTAGCTTGTTTGCCGAGGGCGACCAGATAGAGCTGAAGGCTGTCGTGGAGAATGACGGCGAGGCCTATGCTGCCGACAACACGGCCTTGGCCACCGTCCGGTTGCAGACACCCGAACAGGCCAAGCCTGAGGCCGTGACGGCCGAGAACGCCGGCCACGGGTCGGTCAAGGTGGACTGGAACGCTCCAGCCGTCGAGACCAGTGTGGTCAACGACGATATGGAGAACTACACATCCTGGAGTACGGATGCCTTTGGCGGTTGGACCAGCGTATTCGGACAGCCCAAGGGAGGAGCCGGCCAGATATATAGCTCGGTAGCCTATCCCCATCAGGGCGAGCAGTTTGGCTACATCGCTTTCGACCCCTATGCCTGGTCGCAGGAGCTGACCGACCAAAACCCGTCGCTTGTGCCTCATTCGGGAGGCAAATACCTGGCCTCCTTCTACAGCTATCGTGAGCAGGACGGCAACGTGACCTACTATGACGGCAACGACTGGCTCATCAGTCCGGCCCTCTCCGGTGAGGCACAGACAGTGTCGTTCTGGGTGAACAATGTCAAGGCCGGCGGCTCAGACTTCCCCGAGACCTTCGAGGTGCTTTGTTCTACCGCAGGCACCGACACCCTCAGCTTTGTCAAGACAGGTGAGAAATATACGGTGTCAGGTGGCCAGTGGCAACAGGTCAGCGTGGCACTTCCTGCCGGAACCACCCACTTCGCCATCCGCCACTGCACCCCGGCCGACAAGGCTTTCGTCTTTATGGTCGACGATGTGAGCTATGTGTCGGGCAATGGCAGCCTGAAGGGATACAACATTTACCGTGACGGTGAACTGGTGGCCTTTGTGGATGCCTCGCTGACTGACTATACCGTGGAGAATGTGCCCGACGGTGACCATGTGTATGCAGTGACCGCCGTCTATGCCGAGGGCGAGTCGGCCCCGACCTTCTCACAGACCGTCACTACCGGCATCGCCTCGCTTCAGGCCGTTCCAGGCCGTGCCTTCACAGTGTACACGGTTGACGGCGTGCTGGTGGGACGAGGCATCACCTCGCTCAGTCAGCTCAAGAAGGGCACTTATGTCATCAACGACAAGACAGTCATTGTGAAATAAGCAAATCTCGACGAGGCGTAAGGCCTCTTGTCCTATAAACAAAGAAAAGCAGAATGTGTCGGATATGTCGTGTGGCACATTCTGTTTTTCTTTTTTTCACTCCCCGACAGGTGCGGAATAACGCGAAAACGGGCACATTATTGTGCAAAACACCTGTCTTTTAGTATTTTATTACACGTGGCAGGCAATTTTTCTTGCTTTGGTTAGGATATTTAAAAATTATTATTTACTTTTGCAACGCGAATTATAATGCGTATATATTGTTTAATTAATTAGTATAGGTATGAAAAAGTTATTAATGGCACTGGCTCTTGCCAGCGTTTCTGTAGCCGGAATGGCTCAGAACAGTCAGTCAGCTGAACCTACTGAGAAGTACAGTGTGGCTACCAACTCTTTCTGGAGCAATTGGTTCGTTCAGGCCAATGTGGTAGGAACAGCCTTCTACTCTAACGAGGAGAGTGGCATGGGCCTGTCAAAGAGCCCTCTGAAGGGTTTCCGCAACAACCTCGGCTTCTCTGTAGCTATCGGTAAGTGGTTTACACCGGGTCTGGGTCTCCGCACCAAGTTCAACGGTATCTGGGGCCGCAGCGTATACTCAGACAACAAGAAGGATAACGCCAGCAAGTACTGGAACGTGAACGAGGAAGTATTGTTCAACCTGAGCAACATGCTCTGTGGTTACAATGCAAAGCGCGTTTGGAACTTCATTCCTTATCTGGGTGGTGGTATCGGTCGTAACATGAGCTACAACTCTTACGGCATCGACCTTACAGCCGGTTTGCTGAACACCTTCCGTTTGAGCGACCGCTTCGCCCTGAACCTTGACATCAACTATGTGCTGGGTACCAACGACTTCGATGGTATTCCCGAGGGTGGCGGCGACCGTGGTTTCAAGAACTACGACCGCATGGTTAACGTAGAGGTAGGTTTGACTTACAACCTGGGCAAGACTCGCTGGAACAAGGTGCCCGACGTAGAGGCTATCAAGGCTCTGTCACAGGGTCAGATCGATGCGCTCAACGCTCAGGTGGCCGACGCCCAGTCTGAGAACGCCAAGCTGAAGCAGATGCTGGCCGACGCTCAGAGACCGTGAAGGAAGTGGTTGCTGCTCCTGTATCTGTATTCTTCAACATCGGCAAGTCTAAGATTGCCTCTCGCAAGGATATGCAGAACGTGAAGGACCTCGTAAGCGTGGCCAAGGACAACAACGCCAAGATTGTTGTGACAGGTTATGCTGACAGCAAGACTGGTAGCGCTGAGTTCAATAAGAACTTGAGCCAGAAGCGTGCCGACGTTGTTGCCAACGAGCTGGTGAAGATGGGTGTAAGCCGTGACAACATCGAGACTGTTGCTGCCGGTGGTGTGAACACACTCTCACCTGTATCTTACAACCGTCGCGCTACTGTGACTATCAAGTAAGGACAGTCGCCTCTTAGAGACAATAAAATGGATAAAGGCTGACAGGCTATCTGCTTGTCAGCCTTTATTGTAACTTGTTACTTTATGAAATCAAAGTTGTCTGTCGGATTTACAAGGGGCCCCTGTTGCTTGACTGTTATCTAAATTTTAGTTCCATGAAAGGTGATTCCCTGTTTGATTATGATGAGAATTGAATGGAATTTTATCTTTTTGAGATAAAATCGATAAAAAGTTGCAAAAACATTTGGCAGTTCTGATTTTTATTCGTACCTTTGCATCGCTTTTGAAGAGCAAGGGCGTTTAGCTCAGCTGGTTTAGAGCATCTGCCTTACAAGCAGAGGGTCGGCGGTTCGAATCCGTCAACGCCCACAAAAGAGAGGTTGCAATTTGCAATCTCTTTTTTTTATCCGTAAAAAATCTATGGTGCTTACGATTCTGTCTATGGCACTTTTTATCACTAAGTGTGCTATTTATGATTGTGAATGGCCCATGTCTGCAGTCAATGCTTGTGTGAACGTGGTTGTTTGTTGGATATCCCAGCCGCCATAGTTTCCATCTTCGAAGAGTATCCTACACCTGTATGACTTAATATTCCGTATTTGTCGATGGCCTGTTGTCTGTTTTTTTCATGGTAAATGACCTGATAACTCATAGAAGCCTGATAGAATCTGTGAATATATGTTTTTTTTCCCCCCCCCCCCCCCAACCCAAAAAAAAGTCTAAAAAGGACGTTTTTATTGAGAAAATGTTTTAACTTTGTATTCGTAACTACTACAAAAATGAAGTATAAATCATTTAAACAGTATTGCTTATGCGATTAAGACATCTACTTGTATTGGCTTTTACCCTGTTGGGGGCCATGCAAATCCATGCCCAAACTGAAGTGAACGGCATGAAGTTTACTGTGCTCAGCGAGGAAGAGCGCACTGTGAGTCTGACAGGTATTGTCAGTAACGTGAATGATTCTGTGGTTAATATCCCAGAGACGGTGGTGATGGAGGAGGGTGGACCTGTCTATACCGTGAGAGAAATCAATGTGAGCTTTAGTCTTAATTTTA
Source organism: uncultured Prevotella sp. (assembly GCA_937916075.1). Taxonomy (GTDB): domain Bacteria; phylum Bacteroidota; class Bacteroidia; order Bacteroidales; family Bacteroidaceae; genus Prevotella. The sequence goes on along the minus strand of CALGHW010000218.1, from coordinate 402 downwards.
AAGTGTCAACGGTCAATGTGCCGAAAACGGTAACCCGTATTACCCGTTTGAGCGGTTCTCTCAGATTTACCCATCTGAATTTTGCAAAAGATTCCCAATTGAAGGTGATTGGGGCAAATCCGTGGGGGCGTCAATGTATCCGTGGTTCTTTTACGGAGATTGTTCTTCCTGAATCGCTTGATTCACTCAACCAAAAAGCCTTTAGTGATTGTTCCAAGTTGACTGAAATAACGCTGAATAAGGGGCTGAAATATATCGGTGAGAGTGCTTTTGAAAATTGTACCAGTTTGTATGGGATAACGCTGAACGACGGATTGAATACGATAGGTAAAAAGGCCTTTTATGGCTGTTCCAAGTTGACTGAAATAACGCTGAATAAGGGGCTGAAATATATCGGTGAGA
>CALGHW010000217.1 GCA_937916075.1 uncultured Prevotella sp. | reverse complement strand
CTACAATGTAAAGAAGGCGCAGAAATACCTCTTGGTACGTGGCACCAATCTAAGCACTGCCGATGGTTCCGCTTGCTTGTGGTGGCTCAATGGTATCAACCATGGCACCTCGGTAAAGGCTGACGTGATGAAGACAATAGAACAAGACGGTACAGCGCAGACTGTGATAGCCTGGGATTTGTCGAAGAGCGGACTCTATGATACTTTTGAAGTTGACTATCCAAACATCTGCCAGGGACAAACCATATTCGGTGTCACTTCTACGGCCGCCGATGGCTCGTGCGAGATTTATGATATCGACTTTGTGGAAAATGTGGAGGACTATATCCATACCACAGGTATCAGCAATGTCAACAACAGCCAGCGTAAAAGCGTTATCTACGATTTGACAGGCAGAAAGGTTATGGACCTAAACGCCAAAGGCATCTATATCGTTGACGGCAAAAAACGGATTGTGAAATGATATTCACACAGCATGGATCAACACGCAGTCTGTTCCGATGTAATCATCTGGATATGCGGCAGACAACTGATTAACTTTATATAACTGATGAATTTTGGTTGAGTGGCTGATTATCTGTAACTTTACAGGTCTACAATCTTAAAGTAACATGATATCAGAACCACTTAACCAATTTACGGAAATCTGCAGAGATGTTATCATTAAGCAATGATTTCCGAGAATACAGGAAATATTAACACCTAAAAACAACTAACAATGAATTTAAGGAAACAACTATTTGCCGTAATGCTCCTTGGAGCTGTCGCCACACAACCGACATTGGCCGACAACGACCTCACGTTCCGGTCTTGGGCACCGACACCTCCTATGGGATGGAACTCATGGGACTGCTATTACTCTTCTGTCACCGAGAAAGAGGTGCTGCAGAATGCACAGTATCTCGTAGACAATGACTTGGTGAAACATGGTTGGGAATATGTGGTGGTGGACATCCGTTGGTATTGCAATCACCCTTCACTGGGTGGCGGCAACTACAACCAAAAGGGTTCGCAAGACTATGTCCTTGATGAATATGGCCGCTACCTGCCTTCACCATCCAGATTCCCCTCGTGTATGGCCGATGGCAAAAACATCGGTTTCAAGGCATTGGCAGACAAGATACACAGCATGGGGCTGAAATTCGGAATCCACCTCATGCGTGGTGTGCCAAAGAGTGTCGCTAACTCTAAGTACAAGCTCAAGGGCAGCGAGGACACTCCGTGGAACCAGGTATATGAAAACACCACTCCCGCATGCACATGGCTGAAAGACAACCTCACGGTCAAGAACAACGAGGCCGGCCAGCTGTATTACAACAGCATCATGGACCTGTATGCAGAGTGGGGAGTAGACTTCTTGAAGATTGACGACCTGTCGCGCCCATTTTATACTGACGAGATTCACATGATACGCAAGGCGATAGACCAAACCGGTCGGCCCATGATACTCTCGCTGTCTCCAGGAAAAACGCAATACAAATATGCCGACGAGTGCAACAACAACGCTAACATGTGGCGTATGATGGACGACTTGTGGGACAACTGGAGTGCCGTGGACGCTGTATTCAACGAGGCTAATGAATGGAGCAAATATTATCAACCGGGATGTTATGCCGACTGTGATATGCTGCCCCTGGGACAGATTGCCATGACCATCGGTGACAATGGTTATACCTCGGCACAAAGTGGACGATGGACCCGGCTCACACAAAACGAACAGCTCACGATGATGTCGTTGTGGGGTATATGCCATTCTCCTTTGTTCTTTGGTGGTGAAATGACTAAGAACGACACATTCACACTCTCACTTCTCAACAACGAGGAATACCACAATATGCATAAGTATGGAGTGGATGCTCATCAGGTACTTAACGATGAAGACAATGGCCGCACGGTTTGGACCTCTACCGACCCTGCTACCGACAACCGTTATCTTGCCTTGTTCCAGCGCGACAATAATCGCTGGGTGGTAGGCAAAGACGCTCTTTATAAATCGGAGACTGTGGCATACACTACCGACGGACATGCCGTCAATGTTGACATAGCATGGCCTGAGGGGTCGAAGACATTGGTGCTCGTCATCGACGATGGAGGCGACAACTATAACTACGACCATGCCGACTGGATTAACCCCACATTGGTGTTGCGCGACGGAACAGAAGTCCCTCTCACTGGCGATTACAAGACTCGCGGATATACCAAGTCGTATTTCAACCGCATATACGAGAACAAGAATGTTTGTACTGGCGGCAAGATGACCGTCATGGGCACCACCTACGACCGCGGCTTCTCTGCTGACGCCAATGCAGCTATATTCTTTACCATTCCTGATGACATGGATGTGGTACGCTTCAAGGCCATGGGCGCTGCCGACGACTCTGGCATTGGGCAAGCTAACGCCACCACAACCGTGCGCTTCATGGTATTCGACAAGAATCCTCTCACCGACGAGCAAGACAACTCTGTGGCCCGCACAGGATTGATTTCCCGCACCGGACAGAAGAAGGCTGACGTAAATATAGACATCGCTGATGCTGAACAGTTGAAGGTGGTGGTCAGCAACATGGGCGACGGCTTCGCTTACGACCGGGCCGACTTGATCAATCCTGTATTGGTTGACGAGAATGGCGAGGAGGTTTCGCTCCTGACGCTCACTCCTTCTTCTTATAAGTCTGACTGGGGGTCGTTGCATACCAACAAGAATGTTGAGGGCAAGGCGCTTCAGGTTGACGGCGTGACCTATGACACAGGTCTTGGCATGAACGCTCAATGCACGCTTGTCTACGACCTGCCGGCAGGACACAAGTGGAAGACGTTCCGCGCACTCTGTGGCTATGACTCAAGTTGCGACACCGACAACACATCATCGAGCGGAACGACCATGGAATTCCTCTTCTATGTAACCAAGAACAGTCCTTATACCTTCGACCTCACAAAGCTCGGCTATCAGGCTGACGAGGAAGTATCGGTATATGACATCTGGGACAAGAAGGACCTGACACCTGTAAAGGGTGAAATCTCTACAACTGTGCCAAGCCACGGTGTTAAGCTGTTCCGCTTAAGCAGCAAAAAGGACGCTAACGGTATTGAGCATATCACCAACAGTGGCTCTTCAGACACTGCCAAAGCTACATCCCGCAAACTATATTCCCTCAATGGGACAGAGATGACGAATGTAGACAAAGGCTTGTATATCGAGAAGACAACCTTTGAGGATGGAGCCACAAAGAGCGTGAAGAAGATGAAAAAGTAGGTATCAAAGGTAAAAGGATTACAACGGATAACATGATAAAGGGCAAAACTTAGGAAATCTTTTTCTAAGTTTTGCCCTTTTGCTTTCATATTGGTGTCCGGCAAGAAACTCAAAGAGCATCTTTTCCGTCTCACTCTCAAGTCATCTTCACCTCATCACTTGATCATCACCAAACTGTACTTTTTGCTTCCAAGTCCTATTTTCTCGGCATAATCGGTAATGTAGGTGCCATGCTGGCGGTTGATACGCTCAATGAGCGGTTTCTCGTCGTCACCCGGCTGAGCCTTGTGGTTGAACACGAGGTCAAGACAGGCCTGGTCGAGCGCCACGGGATCAGTGCTGGCCAGGATACCCATGTCCTTGAGCTTGGGGTCGGCAGGATGACTGTCGCAGTCGCAGTCGACACTCATATTGTTCATCACATTGATATAGATAATGTCCTTGCCATGGCCAAAA
>CALGHW010000216.1 GCA_937916075.1 uncultured Prevotella sp. | reverse complement strand
ATGGAGACGCTCACGCCGCTCACGTTGCCCGACACACTGGCCGTGGTACCGTCAAACTGAATGTTGACGGTCTTGCTGAACTTGTTGTTTTCGATATAGTCTTCATCGTCGGTCGGTACGGTCTCTGTCTCGTCGAGTGGGGTTCGGTCGATGGCCACGTCGAGCGAGGTGAGGTCGGTGATGGAGGCGGCATAGTTGATGGGGGCCTCTTCGGGGGTGTTGCCGTTGTTGCCACTGTCGGCGGTGTCATCATTAGATGACGAGCAGGCCGTCATGGTGGCGAGGGCAACCGTCATGAGGATGGTTTTGTGCAGAAACTGTTTCATGAGAATATGCGTTGTGTTTAGAATTTATAAGAATAGCCCAGGCCCAGCACGTGGCAGTCGGGCTCGTCGTCGTCATTGTCATTGACCGTTTGGTAGCGGTAATAGAGTTTCACGGCGTGTCGCTTGTTGAAGTTATAGTCCGCGCCCACGGTGTAGCGCATCTTCTGCAGTCCGCCTTCACCGTGAAACAGTTCCACGCTGGCAAAAGGCGTGAGCGGACATTTGCGGATGTTGTAGTCTACCTCAAGGCGAGAGCGCAGCAGGTTGCTCGACTTGCTCTTCACGTCTTCCCATTCGTCGTCGTCAGCGTCATATTTCTTGTTTTTGGCCTTGGCCCGGTAGGTGTACTGATACCGTTCGCGGAGCGACAGTCCCAGTCGTCCCAGACTGTAGCTGCCCGTCACGTCAGCATAAAATCTGTGGCGGGGCCACCAGTAGGCCGGAGTCAGCTTGTTGGTGGTGCCGTCTTTGTGGAAGGTCTCTTTCTTCTCGCGGTGGTCGTAGAGCAGGTCGTATCCGGCCGAGAGCTTGACGTAAGAGTTGAACTTGTAGGCGCCGCTGACGCCCAGGCTCCACCGGTCGGTCTCTTTCGAGTTGTCGCGTGTGCGCAGTCCGGCTTCAGCCTCCAGGCTCCAGTGCTTGTTGAACTTCTTGGTCACGCCCACATCGGTCCACACGCCGAAGTCAGAACTTTGGGCGAGGGTAGGGGTGCTGGTGCCGCATACGGCAGCCAGGAGCAGTCCGGCCTTGATGAGCAGTTGTCTTTTTCTCATAGTTATCATGTCTTTCTGATGTTTGTCGTTTTTGATGTTTAGAGGTCGTTGGTCCACTGTTCGCCCCTCACCTTGGTCTGGAGGTTGGCGGTGTTGTCTTCACCGTTGCGGTAATACACTTTCAGTACGGCCATATCGCGCAGGAAGTCGATGCCGCCCACTTCCACTTTGACGATGTCCAGTCCGGTGCGTTCCTTCAGGTCGGCCAGGAGCTGTGCGTGTTGGTCAGGCTTGATGAGCTCGATGCGGTCATACTGCACCATCTTGACGGCCATGGCCTCCTTGAGGTGTATGTGTTCGAAGACCCATACCGATAGGATAAACAAGCCGTTGACCGAGAGAATGTCCAGCCAGCTCAGCGAGTCGCTCAAGGCGTTGATGACCGACATGGCGATGATGACAAACAAGTAAGTCATCTCCCTGACGGGCATTGATTCCGTGCGGTAGCGGATGATGCCGAAGATGGCAAAGAGTCCCAAGGCAAAGCCGATGCGTATCTTGACTCCGCCCAGCAGGTAGATGAGGAAGAAGACGCTGATGCCGATAAGCATGAAGGTGAAATAATACTCACGCCGGCGGCTCTTGGGGAAATAGAGTAAGTGGATGATGCACCAGATGGCGAAGATGTTGATGAGAAACATGGTCACCATGTGGCCTAAGTCATAGAGTTCGGAAAGGTGTATTCCAAGGAAGTCCATAATGAAATTGATAATAAGTTGTTTTTAGGTTTTATGATATCTTCATGATTTTGCGTATGCGTGTCTTGAAGCGGTTTTGGCGCAGGTCCGGATTGGTGAGGGCCTCGCCGATGCAGTATTTGCTGAATCCCGACGGCATGATGCGCAGTTGGCGGAGCATGGCCAGGATGGGCGATGGCTGCAGTCCGTCGCGTTTCAGCTCGATAATGGCGATATGGGCGAGCGAGCAACTGCGGCTGGTGGACAGGTTGTAGAACGACAGGCCGGTGTCGATGGTGAGCCGTTCGGTTTTGGCCTTGTTGACAAGCGTGATGCGGTGGAAGTGGTTTTCCAGTTTGCGGTCGAGCTGCAGGGGATTGATCCGCAGGGTGTGGTCCAGGAATCCCTTGGCCTCGCTGTCTTCGCAGAGCCGGAAGTGGTCGTCGTGGGCAGCCATCGGGCACCGGGACGTGGCGATGCGCTTCTTGCTTGTCTTGCCGTGGTTGTTCTTGGTCTTTACTTCGAGAAAGTTCAGTTGGGAGTCCACATATTGCCGTATCCTCACTTTCTGTCGGTTGCAATGTCCGTCATGGTGCTCCCGGAAAAAGGTGTAGTCGGCCGAGTCGAAGTATACTGTGAAGTATTCCATGTTGCGCTTGCCGTCAATCTCTTGGATGAAATAGTCATCACCGGCCATACGCAACAATTGCTCCAGCTTGTCGGTCGAGGTGACAAACTTGGTGTCCGTTCGGTTCATGAGCCGGATGCCGCTCATCTCGTCGAGCGATATGGGACTGAAATGGGAAATGACAAGGTCCATAAGGCACTTTCTTTTTTATTGTAATCGTTGGTATGTTACATTTCTGTTACAAAGATAGTTATTTTGCATTATTGCAGCAAAAAAAATCAATCAAAAGCTTTTTTTTTTCAATAAAAGTCTAATTTCTGTCTTTTTGTTATGAGATAGGCGTAAAAAGGTGTTCTTTTATTGTTTGTAATTCATACAAATTGCGTATCTTTGCAAAGTGGTAAGTCTTCCGCCTGTCATGGAAGTACGTTTTTCAGGGAGATGCATCCATGTTTCTAATATGATAATATATAATCTTAATGTTTTAATTACTTTATAAATCTTAGTGCGTATGAGAAAGATTTACAATCTGACAGCAAGTCTATTCTTGCTACTGTCCGTCCTGTTGGCGGTGCCTTGCAAGGTGTTGGCCCAGATACAGTGGCAGGAGAACTTTGATTATCCCGTAGGCGACCTCAACGGCCAAGGCGGATGGGGAAAATATGGCAGTAATCTGGAAGCCCCCATTCAGGTGGTTGACGAGACCCTGGCCTATGAAGGCTATCCGGGTGGAGTGAAAGGTAAGAGTGTGAAGTTAGGACAGGCCAAGAATGGTGAGGACCTGCTGGTGCGCTTTGACCCCAGTGAAGACGGTATAAAGAATGGAGACGTTTATGCCTCAGCCCTTGTGAAGGTAACGGCTCTTCCTTCTAAGGCCGTTTATGTGATGGGCTTTTTGCCGCGTTCCAAAAAATCGGTTGTCCAGGCAGGTACTTCACCGACAGAGTATGGACGCTTGTTTATTAATAAGACCGACAACGGTCAATTTACTGTCGGTGTAGCACGTGGATCCGCAACGCCGAAAATGGCGGAGCAAGCATACGATTTAGGAACAACGCTGCTTGTGGTAGTGAAGTATGCGATAGATGCAGACGACCATCAGAACGATAAGGTTTCCTTGTACATTAACCCGACAGATTTCAAAAGCGAACCGACGACGGTCGATGCAGAAATTCAAGAAGGGGCTACCTTGGGCTCGTATGGTCTGCAGGGATTTGAGCTCAGACAAGGCACTACTGCTTCTGCCACAGCTCCCGAGATGCTGGTAGGATCGCTCCGTATCGCCGACAGCTATGCCGGCTTGTTTGGTGAGTCATCGGAAGAGCCCAAGCAAGACCCCGTCATCTCTTTTGGCAAGGACGGACTCAACTTCGGCATGTTGCTCTCTGGCATGACCGCACACAGCACATTGACCGTGAAAGGTGTCAATCTGAAGGGCGATGTGACAGTCAGTTCCAGCAGTGATGAGCTGACAGTAAGCCCTGCCACACTCTCTGCCGACGACGTGATGAGCAACGATGGCGCACCCCTTACGCTGACACTCAATACCGCCGCAGCCTCTGCCAATGGCGCCACACTGACCTTCACCAGCGAAGGCATGGCCGACGTGACAGCCAATGTCACCTGGTATGCCGAGCCTGTGAATGACGTGCCCACCCTGAAGGAGCTGATTGCCAAGGATTCCGAAGAGGGACTGACCTATCGCTATACAGGCGAGGCCGTGGTGAGCTACGTGGACAGCAGCGCTGCCACAAAGACCTATTACTTGCAGGATGCCACGGCAGGACTGATGGTGAAGGATGCCGACGGCGTGTTGACCCATACCTACCAGACTGGCGATAAGCTTACAAGCTTTATCGGCACGCTGGCCAGCTCATTCGGCATGGTTTCCTTGACCCCGTCGGCCTTTGCCGACAGTCTGGGCACCTGTCTGTCACACAACCAGACCATCGAGCCGGCCGAGGTGACACTGGCCCAGCTGAAAGACCAGGCCAAGGATTACGTCAACCGCCTGGTGGTGGTCAAGCATGTGACTATCAGCTCGTCGGCCGACACTTTTGCCGAGGGTATGGTCCAGCCCGAACTTTCTGACGGCACCGAGGTGAAAGGCAAGCTCCGTATCTTCAAGGGTACCTCGCTTATCGGTACCGCCATCCCCACCACACCGGTGTATGTGACTGGCTTGTCCACCTCTGCCGCTGCTGTTATCGTAGCTCCGCGAGGCAAGGACGACATCATGGTGGAGGAGCTGGAAGAGCCATCCTTGACCGTGACTCCCGTGAAGACCGCGATGTTTGCCGGCGTAGTGGGCAAGACTCTTCCTATGGACACCATCCACGTGAGTGCCCGAAGCCTGCCCGAGGATGCCACCATCGAGCTGACCGGTACTGGTAAGAAGATGTTTGCCACCTCTGTCTCTACCATCAAGAAGGGCAACAGCGAGACCGATGTGGTCATCAGCTACGTGCCGACAGCCATCGGCAAGCATCTGGCCAATCTGCTGATCGACTGCCCCAGCGTACCCTCCCTGTCGCAGACCTTCAAACTGCAGGCTTATGCCATCGACGAGCAGAATCCTCCGGTGATTACCGTGGAGCCTGCCACCGTGGAGCCTTTCCGTGTGAAGGCAGGAGAGACTCAGAACCAGATTCTCACCGTGACCACCGCCCATCTGCCGGATTATGGAAAGATTGAGGTGCGCGACGCCGGCACATTCCGTATCAACAATACCATGTTGCTGAAGGATAATGCCGCACAGATAACAGTGACATTCGCACCGCAGACCGCCGGTGAGTATGCCAACGAGCTCATCATCTCGGCCCTCGGTACAGATACCATTCATGTGGCCTTGAAGGGTACCGCCACCGATAATGATACCCCCGAGCCTGGCAAGGAAGGCGACGAATTGCCGCTGGATGCGTCAAACCCCGTGAAACTGCTCCATGAGACCTTCTCTACCGTCACCAAGAATGAGCCGCTCAAGATAGACGGATGGAAGAATCTTGCCCAGGAAGGCACTCGTGCCTGGTGGGGCTATGAGTTTGGCGACACCGACGAGTCGGTAGGCGAGAAGGTGGCCAAGGTGACGGCATACGACTCCAAGGTGGCCGACGGCGATGAGACTCCTGTGGAGATGATGCTTGTCACGCCTGCGCTCGACTTCAAGAATTCCGCCTCCAAGATGTTCACCTTCCGTGTGCGTGGCGACTATTTGATGGACAACCAGACCGATACGCTCCAGCTCTGCTATATCGATATGGAAGATCCCGACGAGATGTATGTGGCTCCTGTGGGCGGACTGACCATGCCTTGCACCAAGGACGAGAGTGGCGAGTGGAACGAGTATCATATCGACCTCACCGGTCAGGACCTGGCCGACGTGTTCTTCATGGGATTCCGCTTCAAGAGCATTCGCGGACGCGAGCATGCCGCCACCTATTATATTGATGACGTGACTTACGGCCGCACGGACATTCCGGTGATGCGTCCGTCTGAGACCCAGCTGGCTTTTGTGGCCCTGGTAAACAAGGACGCTGAGTCGGCTGCCGTGACCGTGACGACCGAGAATCTCGCCGAGCCTGTCAAACTGACATTAGGCGGCGCCAATAAGAGCAAGTTCAGTCTCTCTGCGAGCGAGCTTCCTGTAGCTGGCGGCACGTTTACCGTGAAGTTCCATTCAGACCAGGTAGGCGTGCATGAGGCTTACGTGAAGTTAGCCTCACGTGGTGCGGCCGACATATATATTCCCGTGTCGGTGAATAATACGGAGACCACTTCCATCACTGCCATCGATGCCGCCCCGGCCGACATCACTGTGTTCAATCTCCGTGGCGAGAAGGTGGCCGAAGTCATGTCCGCCACTCCTGCTGAGGCTGTGAAAGGACTGAAAGCCGGTGTCTACGTGATTCAGAAGACATCCGCAGAAGGTATCCACAGCTATAAGGTGAATTTGAAGTAAAGTATATCCCTCTGTATAAAACAAAAGCGTGGGACGAGCGAATAGCCTGGAACGGGGCGAACGCTTGTCCCACGCTTTTAAAGCTGTCATTTTCGCTCATTTTTGTCGTTTTTGTGCATTTTAGCCGGCAGTAACTTCTCGGTATCAGTTTTTTTTGTTACATTTGCACGAAGAAATAACTACAAATCATATAAAAGAAAACAGAAATGAGTAAAGTAATCATTAATAGCTATGACGAGTTTGCCGCCTTGCTGGGCAAGAACATCGGTGTTTCAGATTGGGTAGAGTTGCCCCAGGAGCGCATCAACCTGTTTGCCGACGCCACCCTCGACCACCAGTGGATACACGTGGACACCGAGCGCGCCAAGGAGGAAAGCCCCTTCAAGACCACCATCGCCCATGGCTATCTTACCCTGTCTATGCTGCCCTATATGTGGAACCAGATTATCGAGGTGAACAACCTGAAGAT
>CALGHW010000215.1 GCA_937916075.1 uncultured Prevotella sp. | reverse complement strand
ATACATCGGGCCACCCAGCATCTTTCCGTCGGCTGTCTTCACACGATATTTGATGGCCAACAGTCCCTCGGCATATTTAGTGGCAATGCCAAACACACCCGTCAGCCAGCACCAAAGCACAGCTCCCGGTCCGCCCAAGGCTATGGCGGTGGCCACACCGATGATGTTGCCCGTGCCGATGGTGGCGGCCAAGGCTGTGGCCAACGAGCCAAACTGCGACACGTCACCTTTGGCATTGGGGTCACGCTGCACTGAGAGACGGATGGCTGTGAATATCTTGCGCTGCGGAAAGCGCAGGCGAATCGTCAGAAACACGTGGGTGCCAAGCAGAAGGATAATCATCGGCCACCCCCAAAGAAACGAGCTAATGCTACTGATAAGATTGTCTATTGTCTCCATGTATACCTGTATTTTTTCTTATTATGTGTTTGTGGTTGTCGGCTGGGTGTGCCACGCCGGGCTCACTTTCTTCCTTTTCCATTCTCAAAGCGTATGACGACCTGGTCAAAGCCCATCGCGCGGAGCATCTGCCGGAACTGTGCGTCGGCATTGGCCTCGGCGCTTTTGATGTTCGACGGGGTGAGACAGTGGTTGAGCATTTTCTGATAGGCCCGGCGATAGAGGGCTTCACGGTCTTCAGCCGTCCACCGGCCGCTCTCATAGAAAGCCTGGGTGCGCGCCTCGTCGATAAAGTCCTCGTCGAGCAGTTTGACGGGTGGCAACAGTGCGACAACCGTATCGTTGCGTGAGCGTATCCAGCCTGGTTTGGCCTCATGCAGGTTAATGCCTATCCGCAAGGTGCCATAATAGATGCGCACCAAATGGTCATCACTGAAAAACCCCTTACGCACGGTATCCACCATTTCCTCATCGCTCACTGACAGAAATTCCCATTCGCCCATCTGGCGTATACGCTGTATCTGTTCGGGAGTGATACCTATCGTCTTGTCTGCCGTGACGGCCACCGTGGTGTTCTTCACCGTGTGGCGCAGACTGAAGTAGAGTGTCACGACTGCCACGGCCACAACAATGACGGCCAGGGCTTTCAAGTTGGGTATAGTCTTTTTCATCGTCCGTTGGTCTTTAATGCTCCAGTAATCGGTTGATATCCTTCTCGCCAAACGTGTGGCTGAACTCCACCACGATATTGCGCTCGTCATACCCCATTTGGGCTATCATTGGCACGATGACCCTCGCCGCCCCATCGCGGGCTGTTTCCAGGATGCCCATCCGCGGGATGGAGGCAATGATGGCGGCCCGCCCCTGCTGTTCAAAGTTGGCCATCTCGGCGTCACTGAAGTGACTCCTCGTCAGGTCAACATACTCCCGGATATTGCGCTGGTCTATCTTGCTGCTGGTCAGCACTACCTTCGGGTCAGGTAAGGTTATGATGACGCGCTGTCCGTCACGTCTGACGTTGCGCTCGCTAAACTGGCTGAAATCGATATAGGCCTTCATCTTGGCGTCCATCGGGATGGCTATCTTCCGGTCGCCCAAAGGCAGTTTGAAGTCAAAGTCATGACTGAGCACGCTTCCCTTCAGCCGCTTCACGTCATCATAAGTCACCACCTTGTGTATTTTGTATTCAGCCGTATAGAGACGCGAGCACTTCTGTATCTGCATCACCATCATCGGGATGGTGTCCACACTTTGGGGCAGGGTACGGTCGGCGGCTGGTTGCTCACCCCGACCCTTACAGCCTGTCAGGCACATCACCAACAGGGATGTATATAAAATAAGGTATTTGCCTCGCATCTTTTGGTTTTTGAGTCTTAATTTTTTCATTCATTTCATCGTCTACTGTCCGCCCAAGCGGTCAAAGAAGGTGATGATATCGTCCCATGTTTTGAAGCTGTCGCTGCCCAGCTGGATGGCAGTTCCCATAAACCCGTCTTGCGGACACATGCTAATGAGGTAATCACCATAGAGCAACGGCTGCTGGTTGGTGAAGACCACCCGGTTGTAAGCCGGGGCATTGAGATATTCCTCTATCCAGGTCTGGGCTTCCGTAAGCTTCGGGGGGTCGTTGGTGGGAGCCGGGCATACAATATATACCTGATAATGCTCTATCAACAACTCATAGGCCTTGTGCAGACTGGCCTTCGGCTTTCCATAGCTGTCGGCCAGGGCATCCTGGGCGATATAGACGATGGGGCGTTCACGGCCCTCCTGCCGGTCGTCTATCCAGCGGACGACGGGAATGAGGTAATGCAAGGCCACCTTGTCCACCAGGCGGTGCTCACCGTGAAAGCGGATGGCATGGGCATAATGCTCCCTGAAGAGGTCAAAGGTATGCACCACGGGGTCCTGGTCGCCAAACATGCCGTAGACCCGGCCTTGCTCCTCGGCCGTGACACCCTGGAAGCAGTGTGTGGTCAGTTCAGCATACTCCTTGACCAGGCTCTTGGTCACCATAAACTCCTGCACGCCGTCACGCCGAGGGTTCTGATAGGTCATCTTGCCCAGCATGTCGCGCTTCATCATCGTGTCACCCATCTGGAAAGCCGGATTCATCAGGATACGGTCGTAGCCATAAAGCATCTCGGCCATCATGCCTCCCGCCGACGAACCGATGATAAGGTCGGGCTTATGCTGGTCGCAGAGGCGGTGGAGCAGCTCCATGGCTTCCGCCGGATGAAGCGGCATATCCTCGGCTATCACTTCTGCCTGAGGCATCAAAGTACGCAACAGGGTCACCGTGCCCGACTGGCCCGACGACGCAAATCCGTGGACATACATGATTTTCTTGCCCGCCATCAGGTCGGGAAAGGTCTTTACATATTGATTTTCCATAACCAATGTCTTTCTATTTGTCTGCAAAATTAATGATTTTCAAACAGAACGACAAACATTTTCCTTATAGAAAGACAAACAGGTGTATATTTTAGCCTGTATCAAGATATTATCACCATCAAAACATCCATAAATGGTTTCACCCTGAAAAATCGGACGACCCGACTTTTCAGGGTGAAATCATATCTTGATGCCATAAGTGAGTTTCAGCGTATCCATGACAAACACGCTCTGCACACGGCACACATGCTCCAGCGTTCCGATGGTCCTGACCACAAATTGCTGGTACATATCCATACTTTTGCAAAACACCTTGAGCATATAGTCAAACTCACCGCTGACATTATAACACTCCGACACTTCGGGCCATTCCTGTATGCGCTCCGTAAACTCCCGTACGATGTCTTGATTGATATGGCTCATGGCGATATTACAGAACACCACAAACCCTCGCTCAAGCTTTTCTGCATCGAGCACCGCCACATAACCATGAAAGATGCCCATCACCTCCAGACGCCGGAGCCGCTCATAAGTGGCTGTGGTCGAAAGATGTATCCTTGCGGCCAATTCTTTGGTCGTGATGCGGCAATTCTCCTGCATCACCCGCAATATACGTATATCTATCTCGTCAAGATTCTGAACCATGATATGCTTTTTTTGAAGTGCAAAGATAATGTAAATCGACGGCAACACCAAATAAAAAGTATACGACTTTCCTACCCCATTCATGATATGCAAGGCTTGGATGCCACCTCTCGCGGCAGGAAAAGGGGCCACTGAGAAAATCCTGCGGCAGCTTACTTGAGCAGAGATGTCCCCACGCCCCGCACAGCCTCGGAAAACTGGATGGTAGCCGTGTTGACATCTCCTTCCCGCTGCAAGACCTCCACCACCTTCTTCACCGTGCAGAACACGCAGGCGTCACAGTGGTCAAACCCATGCTTGCCATAGATGTCACTGCACTTGATGCCTCCTTCTTGCCGCTGCAAGGCGTCATACACCTCGGCGGCAAGCTTGAAATGCTTGTCACGGTTGCCGGAGGCATACATGGACAGCGCCTGCACGGCACCGGCCAATGCGCCACATGTCCCGTCAGCAAACTTATGCCCTATTCCTCCGGCAAAGCCTTCGGACAGGCTTCTCAGCTGGGGCTCGCTGAACGAGGTGCCCAGCGTGGCACACAAGGCACAGAAGGCCAAAGCCGAGCATCCGTAGTGCTGGCCAAAGCGTGCTTTGACCTGACGGACCACCTCTGCCTGAAGGGAGTCGGTATTGGCATGCCGCGACACAGCCTGGAATACAGGTGGATAAGCCAGTCGGCTGGTGTCGGGCGCTTCCGTGACCATGCTCATGGCTGGAAGCAAGAGCAGTGGAGTCGTTATCATGCTGTTTCTGGTTGGTTCTTATTTCTTAATCCTGACAATATTGTGATCGAAGGTCTGTGTG
>CALGHW010000214.1 GCA_937916075.1 uncultured Prevotella sp. | reverse complement strand
CCTAAGAAGCCTGCCACACTGTTGAAGAACTTACTGGGCAAGGACGACACCAACGTGAGCATCTCTTTCGACAACCGCAACGCAGAGATAGACTTTGAGGACGGGGGCATTTCATGCCGCCTGATAGAAGGACGTTATCCCAACTATAATTCTGTTATCCCGCAGGGCAACCCTAACCAGGTGACCGTGGACCGTCTGGCCTTGCTGAGCGCCTTGCGCCGTGTGCAGCCTTTTGCCAGTGAGTCGAGCAACCTGATTCGTTTCCATTTGGAGAGTGGCTTGCTGCAGCTGGATGCCGAGGACTATGACTTCTCCAAGACCGCCACGGAAAAAATGGCTTGCGAGTATACCGGACAGACGATGAACATTGGCTTCAAGGGAGCTTCTTTCATCGAGATATTGAGCAATTTTGACTGTCCCGAGATTATCATCCAGCTGGCTGACCCCAGTCGTGCCGGTTTGGTGTTGCCTTCCGAGCAGCCTGAGAACGAGGATGTACTGATGCTGATGATGCCCATGCTCATCAACGACTGATTGAATGGATAATGAAATGTTAAACTGTAGAGCGTTGTGTGTTGATGAAACGGACGGGAGAATGGACTTTCGGCCGGACTCGTGCACACAGCGCTCAAAGCATGATAAATAGGACCTAACAGAAATGAAATTAAAACTGCAAAAACCGCTTGTGGTGTTCGACTTGGAGACTACAGGACTTGACTTGGTGAAAGACCGTATCATCCAGATTTCCTATATCAAGGTGTTCCCTGACGGACATGAGGAGCGAGGTGACTATATGATAAACCCCGGCAAGCCTATTCCCGCAGAGGTGGCGGCTTTGACCGGAATCACCAATGAGGATGTGGCCGACAAGCCCACCTTCAAGGAACTGTCGGGCAAGCTGAACGAGGAGTTCCAGAACTGTGACTTTGCCGGTTTCAACTCCAACCACTTCGATATCCCGATGCTGGCAGAGGAGTTCCTCCGGTCGGGCATTGACTTTGACTTCCTCAAGTGCCGCCTGATAGACGCACAGACCATTTTCCACAAGATGGAGCGTCGCAATCTGGCCGCCGCCTATAAATTTTACTGCGGACGGGCCATGGAGGATGACTTTGAGGCCCATCGGGCCGATCAGGACACCGAGGCTACTTATCGGGTGCTGATGGGCGAATTGGACAAGTATAGCCCGGAAACCGAACCCGACCCCGAGCGGCAGCTGCAGAACGACATGGACTTTCTGGCTGACTTCTCCCGACAGAATGCCAATGTGGATTTTGCCGGGCGCATTGTGTGGAGCGACATGAAGGATGCCAATGGCAAGCCCGTACTGGATGCTGACGGCAAGCCCAAGCAGATAGAGGTGTTCAACTTTGGCAAGCACAGAGGTGAACCGGTGGCATCTGTCCTCCGTTATGACCCAGGATATTTCAGCTGGGTCCTTTCTGGCGATTTCACTTACAACACCAAACAGGTGCTTACCCGTATCCGCCTGCGCGAAAGCAAGATGGTGAAATAAATAAAACCATGAATTATGCTTAAAGGAAAACATATCGTATTGGGTATTACTGGCTCCATAGCCGCCTATAAGGCTTGCTACATTATCCGTGGACTGGTAAAACGCGGGGCAGAGGTACAGGTGGTCATCACCCCCGCCGGAAAGGAGTTTATCACGCCTATCACCCTCTCGGCCCTTACTCAAAA
This sequence comes from uncultured Prevotella sp., assembly GCA_937916075.1. GTDB lineage: Bacteria > Bacteroidota > Bacteroidia > Bacteroidales > Bacteroidaceae > Prevotella. The sequence continues at coordinate 208 of CALGHW010000214.1, read as the reverse complement.
GCCTGTGGTCAGTGAGTTTTTCTCCCAGCGCGACGGCACATGGAACAGTCATGTGTCGCTCGGACTTTGGGCCGACGCGATGCTGATAGCCCCTTGTACAGCGTCAACCTTGGGCAAGATGGCCCATGGCGTTGCCGACAATATGCTCATCACCACTTACTTGTCCATGAAAGCACCCGTATTCATTGCGCCGGCCATGGATCTGGAT
>CALGHW010000213.1 GCA_937916075.1 uncultured Prevotella sp. | reverse complement strand
CCCCGCCGCTGGTAAGAAGGTGGGCGACAGCGTGGACTTCGGCGGACTCCTGGGACGGGCACCCATCATGCCAGTCAACTCATTCAGCAGCGCCAACTTCGTCAACCGCGGAGGACGCATCCCCGCACCTATCCATAGCTTCAAGAATTAACGTCCACATCCAACCGTACCCATCAAGGAAGCGGGCAGCCAGGCAAGATTCAAGCCAGGCCGCCCGCTTCCTCTTATATTCCACACCTGCTCCAACAGCCCTCCACCACAAAAGCCTCCAACGGAAAGACCGGCAAGTCCAGTCACGGCAAAAGCGGAAGAACGCAAAAATTTGGCCGTTTCAAATATTTTTTGTAATTTTGCAACCGTTTTACAGACACTTACAGGCTGCTAAACAACAAAGGCAGCGCCAAGCGTCAAGTCACGACAACCCAACATTATACAATTCATAAAGAATGATAACTGTCACAAATCTTGCTATCCAATTTGGTAAGAAGGTTCTCTACAAAGACGTGAACCTCAAGTTTACAAACGGCAACATCTACGGTGTCATCGGTGCCAACGGTGCCGGCAAGTCCACACTGTTGAGAGCCATCAGCGGTGATCTGGAACCCAACAAAGGCACTGTGGAGCTGGGGCCCGGCGAGCGCTTGTCCGTATTGGAGCAGGACCACTTCAAATATGACGAATACAGCGTGCGCGACACCGTGCTGATGGGACACCAGCCCCTCTGGCAGAACATGAAAGAGCGTGAGGCCCTCTACATGAAGCCCGACTTCAACGAGGAAGACGGCATCAAAGTGGCCGAACTGGAAGACAAGTTCGCACAGATGGACGGATGGAACGCCGAGAGCGACGCCGACCAGATGCTCACCAACCTGGGCATCAAGGATGATTTGCACGACAAAATGATGAACGAACTGTCCAACACGGAGAAAGTGCGCGTCATGCTGGCCAAAGCCCTCTTCGGACACCCCGACAACCTCCTGCTCGACGAGCCCACCAACGACCTCGACCTCGACACGGTCATGTGGCTGGAGGAATATCTGAGCAGTGTGGAACAAACAGTACTCGTGGTGAGCCACGACCGTCACTTCCTCGACGCCGTGAGCACACAGACCGTAGACATCGACTTCGGAAAGGTCACCGTATTCTCGGGCAACTATTCCTTCTGGTACGAGAGCTCGCAGCTGGCCTTGCGCCAAGCCCAGAACCAGCGCCAGAAAGCAGAAGAGAAGCGCAAGGAACTGGAGGAGTTTATCCGCCGCTTCTCGGCCAATGTGGCCAAAAGCAAGCAGACCACCAGCCGCAAGAAGATGCTGGAAAAACTCAACGTCGAGGAGATACGCCCGTCATCACGCAAATACCCCGGCATCATCTTCCAGATGGACCGCGAACCGGGCACCCAAATCCTGGAAGTTAGCGACCTCAAGGCTGTAGAACCCGACGGAACCGTGCTCTTCGACCACGTGAACTTCACCATCGAGAAAGGACAGAAGACCGTGTTCCTGAGCCATAACCCGAAGGCCATGACCGCTCTCTTTGAGATTATCAACGGCAACCGGAAGGCCGACGCCGGTGAATACAAGTGGGGCGTGACCATCACTACCGCCTACCTGCCCCTGGACAACACAAAATTCTTTGACTGCGACCTCAATCTCGTAGACTGGCTGAGCCAGTATGGCAAGGGTAACGAGGTACAGATGAAGAGCTTCCTCGGACGTATGCTCTTCAAGGACGAGGACGTGCAAAAGAAGGTGAGAGTGCTGAGCGGAGGCGAAAAGATGCGTTGTATGATCGCACGCATGCAGCTGCAAAACGCCAACTGTCTCATCCTCGACACACCGACCAACCATCTTGACCTCGAAAGCATTCAGGCATTCAACAACAATCTGGTGGCGTTTAAGGGAAACATCCTCTTCGCCAGCCACGACCACGAGTTTATCGAGACCGTAGCCGACCGCATCATCGAACTGACGCCCAGCGGCACCATCGACAAGCTCATGGAGTACGACCAGTATATCTATGACGAAAACATCAAGGAACAGAAAGCCAAGATGTACGGAACAAACGCATAACCCCATAAGAAAATCAGGAGAGTCA
>CALGHW010000212.1 GCA_937916075.1 uncultured Prevotella sp. | reverse complement strand
CCAACGGATTCTTTGTCACATCAGACGGTGTGGCGGTCAGTAATTTTTCTCCATTTCGGGGGGCCGTCAGGGCTGTGGCGATAGATGCCGACGGCAAGGAATGGCCGGTGGTGTCAGTCATGGGAGCCAATGATATGTATGACTTGGTCAAGTTCCGGGTGGGTGTCAAGAAGGCGGCAGCCTTAGAGGCGGCTTCCAATCCCGCTTCGGACGGATCGGTGCTTTGGCTCCTTCCTTATGCCGCCAAAAAAGTCCCTACCTGTGTATCGGGAACGGTGGACAAGGCGGAGAAGGTGTCAGGCGATTATACGTATTATACGTTGAAAATGAAATCGATGAAATCAAATGTCTGCTGTCCGTTGCTTAATGACGAGGGACAGGTGGTGGCCATGCTCCAACAACCTGCTTCAGACAATGATTCTATAGATTATGCCGTGAGCAGCTTGTTTGCCGCAAACTTGAAACTGTCCGGACTGAGTATTAATGACCCGATTCTGAAAAGTACTAAAATCAAGAAAGACCTGCCTGATGACTTGAATCAGGCTGTGCTCACACTTTATGTGGCTCCCTCTGTGCTCGATTCTACAGACTATGAGGTCTTGATGAATGATTTCATCACCAAGTTTCCACAGGCTCCAGATGGCTATACGGCCAAAGCCCAATGGGCGGTGCGCAACAACCAGTTTGCGCAGGCCGACTCTTATATGGGACAGGTGTTGAAAGTGTCTGACAAGAAAGACGAGGCCCATTTCAGCTATGCCAAACTGATATTTCAAAAGGAAGTTTACAAGTCTGACGTGGCTTATACGCCATGGACTTTTGACAAGGCGGTCGAGGAGGCCGATGCCGCCTATGCCGCCAATCCTTTGCCTGCCTATCATGAGCTGAAGGCGCAGATACGGTATGCGCAAAAGCGTTATGCGGAGGCCTTTGAACTCTACTCAGAACTGTCCAAAACTCCGATGCGCAGTGCCGACACCTTCTTTGCCGCAGCCCGTTGCAAGGAGATGCTTCGTGACACGACGGGAATGATAGCCCAGCTTGACAGTGCCGTCAACACTTTTTCACGTCCTTATCTCAAGGCTGCCGCACCTTATATCCTGGCCCGTGCGCAGGCCTTGATGAAGGCAGGACGTTATCGTGATGCTGTGTTCGATTTTAATGATTATGAGAAGCTGATGCCCACAGAGGTGACAGATAATTTTTATTATGTCCGTGAGCAGTGTGAGCTGGAGGGACATCTTTTTCAGCAGGCGCTTGATGATATCAAGACGGCCATCAGCAAAGCCCCTCAGACGGCGGTCTATTATGCGGAAAAGGCTTCGATAGAGGTCAGGGTGGGATTTTATGACGATGCGGTCAAGTCTTCGCAAGACTGTATCCGTACTGACCCAAATCTGTCGGACGGTTATCTCTTTCTCGGATTGGCCCAGTGCATGAAAAGCCAAAAAGCGGAAGGAGTGAAAAATCTCCAGAAAGCCAAGAGTCTGGGTAATGACCAAGCCGATATGCTGATAGAGAAATACGGGAAATAAGTGATTCTTAAGACGTGGCAATACGAGGTCGGGGCAAGTGTGGTGTTTCTGTTTCACACCATTCTTGCCCCGACCTCGTATTGTCATGTCTGTATATCAGAATGGAGGTACCGGTGATGACGGGGGCAGATAACCGTCATCATTGAACGGGTTATAGTTGTCGGGTATGGGAGGCTGGCTGCTGTCAGTGCCGTCACCATTGATTTTTGAGCCCATGATTTCTCCTCCGTTGCCATCTTTATGCGTGTCCAGTTTTGTATCCTCAGGATTCTCAAATCGGGTGTATTCGCCCCGGAAGGTGAGCAGCACGTCGCCTGTTGCGCCCTTACGGTGCTTGGCGATGATGATTTGTGCCATGCCATGCAGGTCTCGTCCGTTGTCGTCTTGGAAGATGCGGTAGTATTCAGGACGGTGGACAAAGAGCACCATGTCGGCATCCTGCTCGATGGCTCCCGACTCACGCAAGTCGCTCAGTTGCGGGCGCTTTCCTTCAATACCCTCACGCGACTCCACACCACGGTTCAACTGGCTGAGTGCCAAAATAGGCACATCCAGCTCCTTGGCCAGGCCTTTAAGCGAACGTGATATGGTGGATACTTCTTCCTGTCGGCTGCTGAATCGCATACCGTTGGCATTCATCAGCTGTAAGTAGTCAATCATGATGATTTTCACGCCATGCTCGCGCACCAGTCGGCGAGCCTTGGTACGTAGCTCGAAGACTGACAGACCCGGTGTGTCGTCTACATAGAGTGGGGCACCGAGCAAATTACCCATTCGCTTGTCCAAGCGTTCCCATTCGTCGGGTTGCAACTGTCCGTTCAGAATCTTGCTACCCTGAATCTCGCAGCAATTGGATATCAGTCGGTTAACCAATTGCACGTTGCTCATTTCAAGCGAGAAGAAAGCCATCGGTATCTTATAGTCTGCCGCAATGTTCTTGGCCATAGAGAGGGCGAAAGAAGTCTTGCCCATGGCTGGTCGTCCGGCGATGATGACAAGGTCGCTGGCTTGCCAGCCACTGGTGATATCGTCCAGCTTGTGGTAACCTGTGGGCACGCCCGTGAGACCGTCTTTGTTGGCTGATGCCTTCTGGATGACATCAATGGCGTTCTTGATGACGGGGTCTATCTGGGTATAGTCCTTCTTCATGTTGCGTTGCGACAGCTCGAAGAGTGAGCCCTCGGCCTCCTGCATGAGGTCGTCTATATCCGTGGTGTCGTCAAAGGCCTTGGTCTCGATGACGCTGGCAAACGAGATGAGCTGGCGCGCCAAAAACTTTTGGGCGATGATGCGCGCATGATATTCAATGTGGGCAGCAGAAGCAACTTGCTGTGAAATCTC
>CALGHW010000211.1 GCA_937916075.1 uncultured Prevotella sp. | reverse complement strand
CAGTCTTGATGTAGACGCCCTTTTGACTGGGGGCGGTGGCCAGCTGTTGTCCGCTGAGCGAGAACCAGACTATCCTGACCGCCTCGCCACGGTCATGGGTTATATCTGTAATGCCTGTAGCCGTATCTTTGGTATGCTGGAATAGCCAGCTAAGACGCTCGTTGGTATAGCTGTTCTTGCACACATCCTCATGGGTCCATCCCTCTTCTATATTCAGCTTGTATTCGGCCTGGTAGCTGTCCATGGCGTTTAGGAAGTTTTCGACATTGGATATTTTCATGAGCTTGTCGGCAGTGCCCATTACGGTAAGGAGCGGGGTCTTGGCTACCGCCTCTGCCTTCAGCCCTGTGGGATTGCCGGCGACAGGCATGGCTGCTGCGAAAAGTCCTGGATGGTTGGAAAGCATGTTCCAGGTTCCTGTACCTCCCATGGAGCCACCTAAGATGTACACCTTGGCGGCGTCTGCCACGCCACGGTCAATGTAAGTTTGCAGCAGATGTACGATGGCATCTTGCATAGTGCCGAGCCAGGACAGGTTCGTGGGACATTGCGGGACAAGCATGATGGCCTTGCGGTGGTTCTCGCTCAGCCATGTACTGATGGCCTTGATGCCAGGCTCTTGCATTTGGGTCTCGTTGTCGTTGCCCTTGCTGGAGCCTCCGTGCAGATAGATGACAAGCGAGGTCTTGCTGTCGAGGCCGGAGATGTTGGCTTTTCTATACGGTAGGGTAATGCTTCCGTCAGAGAATGTCTCCTTGGAGAAAGTTGTCTCCTGTGCGAATGTTTCGCCCCAGCTGAGTAAACTCAGCAGGGCGAAAACTATAGGTGTCCAGTGTGTCATAAGCGGTGGTTATCGGCGTGTTGGTTTCCGGTGTCCTCTCTTGGCAAGTCGCTTCATCATCTTGCGCTCTTGCTCGTACACTTTCTCTATCTGTGCCTGTGTGAGGAACTTGGAATATTCCTTGTAGTATTTTTTGCGGATGCTGAGTATATTCTCGCTTATGGCAAAGCGCTGCTGGATGCGCTCCTCGTTCTCTTGCTCGGACTGGGCCTGTCTGCTGGGGCGCTGGCGAGGCCCCAAGCCCCAGATGTCCTTCTGGCAGTTGCAATAGGTCGTGACAAACTTGTCGGTAACGGCATCGCTGAAAGCCAGTTCTTTGGCAATGTGCCTGGCCTGCACTTCGGCAAGTTGCTCTCGGGATATGCGCTGCTTCTGGCTGGAACGCTGTGGGGTGCTCTGCTGTGCAAAGGTAGTGGCACATGTCGCAATCATCATGGCTGCGATAGCGAAAAATCTGATAAGGTGTTTCATAATTATCACTTTTTTTATTGGGTTATACTTCTGTTTCTGATGTTATGTTTGTAGGGTGTTTATTCGTTGATGAAGATGTCTTCCTGATAGACGGTCAGCAGGTAGGCCTGGTCTTCTGTGGTGAGCTGGTCGAAGGCTTGGCCGACATCATTGATAGAGGCGTTGTCGGGATGGGGGAGAGTAGGGCGGAAGACGAGCATCAGGACAATGGACGCTGCCACAGCGATGATACCCTGTACGAGGATATGCAGATATAGGGGCTTGCGTGCTGTTGGGCGCGGTGCGGATGGCTTGCTGCCCGTATTTTCGGGGTAGCTGTCCTTGACTTCTTGCCAGACATTCTCCTTGAGTTGACCGAAGAAGCCATCTGGGGTGGTATAGGGCATTCGCTTGCCGATAGTGTTGAAATCAAATTCTTTGTTCGTCATCGTTTTATATTTTTTAGTCGTTCGAGCTCATGTATCTGATGATTTTCTCCTTGGCAATGTGGAAGTTCATCTTGACGGCAGAGACGGTAGAACCGGTTGCTTCTGCTATCTCCGTATAACTGAGTTCATCGTAATAGCGGAGGTTGAAGGTGGCCTGTTGCTTTGGGGGCAGTGCGAGGATTGCCTTTTGCAGTCTTATGCCTTCTAAGTCGGTATAATCAACGTAGTTGTCGGCCAGGGCGCGATGGCCCCCGTCTTCCTCCTGTAGTCCCCGTTCATGCTTTCGGGAGTCTATCAGCCGCAATGCCTCGTTGGTGGCTATTCGGAAAATCCAGCTGCGGAGTGAATTGTCGTCTCTGAATTTGTCGAACGACCGGAATACTCTGATGAAGGTTTCCTGGGTGGCATCTTGGGCATCGTCGTGAGCGACTACCAGTCGGCGGATATGCCAATATACAGGCTGGCTGTATTTGCGCATCAGTAGCCGGAAGCCAGTCTCGGTCTTTCCCCGGAGAGCCCGAATGATGTCTTTGTCATCTGCCGTCATACCACATAAAGTTTCTTCTTGCCTTTCAATACCATTCGGATAGGGATGTTCTTGTTGAAGGCAAAGGCGTCGAGTTCTGCCTCTGCGGTCGTGCTGGCCAGCCCCGTCATCTTACTATACTTGGATATGCTGAGCGACTTGTTGGTCTTCAGGTAGGCCAGGGCCATGTCCAGGCGGTCTTTCTTGCTCAGCTGGTTGCTGATATGAACCGTTGCGGTGGGGCGTGTTGCTATCGTTACCACTGCTGGACGATAATGGCCGTAATGACGGATGTGGGCATGGTGCCTGTGCTGGGCGAACGTGGCTGTACCAGCTAAAGCCATCATGGCGATGAGCGCTGCTTTCTGGATATTTATCTTGGTCTTCATAATCATAATTTTTTT
>CALGHW010000210.1 GCA_937916075.1 uncultured Prevotella sp. | reverse complement strand
ATGGCGTGGCGGTGGATGTTTTGGGCCGCCATGGTGCCGTCGGTGATTTTTTGTCTGACCGTGCTGCTTATTCCCGAGAGTCCCCGGTGGCTGGCCATGAAAGGGCGCAGCGACACCGCCCGGAAAATATGGACCCGTATAGGCGGAGCGGCTTATGCCCAGGCCGAGCTTGATGCGATGGGGGAGCGAAGCCGGAATGACTCGTCGGAAGTCGGTCTCAAGACACTTTTCAGCCGTCCTTATCGCAAGGTGCTCATCATCGGCGTGGTGGTGGCTTTCTTCCAACAGTGGTGTGGCACCAATGTCATTTTCAACTATGCCCAGGAGATATTCCAACAGGCCGGTTATGCTATTGGTGACGTGTTGTTCAATATCGTGGTGACAGGTGTGGCCAATGTGTTGTTCACCTTGGTGGCCATCTACACGGTTGACCGTTGGGGACGCCGCACGCTGATGAAGCTGGGCGCCGGCGGATTGTGTGCCGTGTATGCCATACTGGGCACTTGTTATTACTTCCATGTCACGGGCTTTTTCATGATTGTTCTTGTCGTGGCGGCCATCGGTTGCTATGCAATGACATTAGGCCCGGTAACCTGGGTGCTCCTGTCGGAGATATTCCCTAACCGGGTGAGGGCTGTGGCTGTGGCCACCAGCACCTTTGTCCTGTGGGTGGGCAGCGCCACGCTTACCTATACCTTCCCGTTGCTCAATAAGGGCCTAAACAGTTATGGGACCTTTTGGGTTTACAGCGTGGTGTGTATCGGTGGCTTTCTGTTTGTGGCTTTCGTGTTGCCAGAGACGAAGGGAAAGTCTCTTGAAGAGCTGGAACGGAACCTTTTGGGGAAGTAGAAACAAAAAAAAACAACAATACATTTAATATATATATACATTACTATGGTAAAAGCATGGAGAGAAACAGTTGTCATTCCCACCTATGAGGTGGGGGTGCCCGAGAAGAACCCTATATTCCTCGAAAAACGAGTTTATCAGGGGAGCAGTGGCGTGGTGTATCCTTATCCTGTTATCGAGTCAATCAGTGACCAGAAGACTGACAAGGAATGGCATGCCGTGTGGCTGGAGAATGAGTATATCAAGGTCATGATTCTTCCCGAGTTAGGCGGGCGTGTGCAAATGGCCTATGACAAAATCAAACAGCGCCACTTCGTGTATTACAATCATGTCATCAAGCCCGCGCTGGTAGGCCTGACAGGGCCGTGGATTAGCGGTGGCATTGAGTTTAACTGGCCCCAGCACCATCGTCCCAGTACTTATCTGCCCGTGGACAGTACCATTGAAACGCACGAGGACGGGTCGGTCACGGTATGGGTGAGCGAGACCGAACGAATGTTCCACCAAAAGGGAATGGCCGGCTTTACCCTCCGCCCCGGAAAGGCCTATCTCGAAATCAAGGGCCGACTGTATAACCGTACCAATGTGCCGCAGACATTCCTGTGGTGGGCCAATCCTGCCGTGGCTGTCAACGATGCCTATCAAAGTGTGTTCCCGCAGGATGTCAACGCGGTGTTTGACCACGGAAAGCGGGCGGTGAGCTCTTTTCCCATCGCCACAGGCACCTATTATAAAATGGACTATTCCGCAGGTGTGGACATTTCCAACTATAAGAATCTAAAGGTACCCACATCGTATATGGCGGTCAATTCAAAGTTTGACTTTGAGGGCGGGTACGAGAATGACACACAGGCGGGAATGTTGCATGTGGCCAACCGCCATGTGTCGCCCGGAAAAAAGCAGTGGACATGGGGCAATGGAGACTTCGGACAGGCCTGGGACCGGAACCTGACCGACAACGACGGACCCTATATCGAGCTGATGGCAGGCGTGTTCACCGAGAATCAGCCCGACTTCACGTGGTTGATGCCCTATGAGGAGAAACGCTTCACGCAGTATTTTATGCCGTATCGCGAATTGGGCATTGTGAAAAACGCCAGCAAGGACTTGCTGATGAATGTTGATGCTGTGGAAGAAGGTAAGGTCAGGCTCAGACTCTTCGCCACATCACGCCAGACGGTGCGCATTGTGCTGTCGGAAACCAACGGCGTGGCCTACTATGACGAGTCTCTCGAAGTGAGTCCTGAGACGGTGGTCGATACGACGGTAGCGGTGCGGTGTGACATGAGTCAGCTCTTGTTCCGGGCACTTTCGCCTGAAGGCAGAGTGCTCTTGGAATGGCATGCGGAATCCGACGAGATCAGGCCCATCCCCAATCCGGCCGAGGCCGCTTTAAGACCCGATGAAATCAAGACCAACGAGCAACTGTATCTCACGGGGCTCCATCTGGAGCAGTATCGCCATGCCACATTCAATCCTGTGGACTATTATGAGGAGGCGCTCCGTCGCGACCCCATGGACTATCGGTGCAACAACGCTTTGGGACTTTGGTATATCCGCAAGTGC
>CALGHW010000209.1 GCA_937916075.1 uncultured Prevotella sp. | reverse complement strand
TTACGGTCACTCCGCCATCAAGTGCCTCGTTGATGGCTGGTGACAGGCGGTTGAGGTCGCCCTGGGCTTCAAGACTTGCCAAGGTGGCGAGGTGCAACTGGCGCATGGTCAGCTTATTGGCTGCCATAGATTCATTGATTGTTGCCATAATTATTACCAATATTATTAATAGTTTCTTCATAGCGTTACTTATCTTTTAATGTGTATCATAATGCTGATTTGCAGTTGCAAAGTTACGCTTTATCATGTAGACATGACATAACTATATTACGGATATTGTTACCACTATTCTCGTTTTGCGAGGAGCAAGGACTTATAGCCACAGAAGAAGAGGTTAAAGTAGAAATGGGTAAGTAGGCAATCAAAAGTAGTGGATATGATTATACTCCATTTGGGCCAGTATGTTCAGTTCCAAAGAAAGTGTGTAGAGGCATATATAAAAGCATCACTTCGCTTTGTGAGATTCCATATATGCGATTAATTTTGAGCACTTACTTAAAGGAAATAGAAAAGTTTGTCAAAACCATAGATAATGTACCTCAAGAGGACCGCATGATCTATGGTTTTGACAAGCACTCACTCTCCTACCGGTCCCGATACTGCTTCACGATATACCGGGCCAGACCAAAGACATAGCGACGGAAACCGGGACGATAGGCCAACAGGCGGTCGAACCATCCCAGGTGGCGCCCCGTCTGACGGACAACCATGCCCACATAGACCATGGCGAAAAGAGTGCCCACACCCACAATATACCACTGCCAGGCACCAAAGAAGACATAACAGAAGATGACGGCCAGCACCACCAGCGACGTGTCAACACAAATCTTGACCCGGGGAAACTCAATGCCGGTCACCTTGCTGACGGCCACGGGGAAGCCTTCGCCGGGCATGGTCACCGAACCGCAGCGCACCTCCAAGGCGATGCCCACACCGAGCACCGTGCAACCAGCCACCTGAGCCAGGGCCTTGGACCACAACGACACGGGATGGAGCCAGGTGGTAAGGGCCATGTTGAGGTCTATCAGCGAACCGAAGACAAAGCCCACCAACAACTGGAAAAGCTGTACCGGCTCAAAGCGGCGGCGCAATACGGCCAACTGTCCCACCACAAGCACGGCATTCATGATATAAGTATACTGGCCGATAGTCAGGCTCGGCACACGCTCATACCGCTGTCCAGCCGTCTCGAAGACATAAGGCAAGGTAGAAATGACGCTCGACCCCAGCATACTCCGCACGCAGACAGCCACACCAAAGGTCATCACACACAGTGACACAAGCAGCAGCACATGCTGCCACAGAAAGGAAACAATCATGTCTTTTTTACTCATTCTTTTTCGTTTTTAGTTTCTTTTTGTTTTTTTCTTATCCCTGTCAGCCATAGTCCCAGGAAGGTGAGCATCCCATTGAGCATGAGCAATTCATAGCCAAACCGGTAACCGGCCCAATTGCGGGCCGCCGTGTCGATGGCCCAACAAAGCAAGGGCGAAGCTACTGCCACCAGAGGCACAGCCCGGTCACACACCTCTCTGCGGGTGGTCAGTCCGAAGGCGAACAGCCCCAACAGCGGACCATAGGTATAGGAACAGAGAATGTAGATAGCATCGATGACACTGGTGGAATTGACCAGCCGGAACAGTAGGATGAAGACGGCAAAGAGCACACTGACAACCAGATGGGCCCGGCGGCGGAGACGCTCATCGGCTGGCCGCCGGCAGATGTCCACACAATAGCTGGTGGTCATGGACGTGAGGGCCGAGTCGGCACTGCTGAACGAGGCCGCCACCATCCCCACCGTGAACAGCACGACCACTCCAGTACCCAGTGAGCCCGTGGCGGCAAACATGGGCAGCAGCTCGTCGCCCGATGGCGGGAGGGCCTGTCCCTGGCGTGCGGCCAACAGCGTGAGCAACACACCGAGCGTCAGGAAGAGCAGGTTGACCGGGATGAAGGCAAAGCCATAGGTGCACATGTCCTTCTGCGCCCCCTGGAGGGTTTTACACGTGAGGTTCTTCTGCATCTTGTCCTGGTCGAGTCCGGTCATGACGATGACAATAAATACGCCACTCAGGAACTGCTTCCAGAAGTTCTGCGTAGACCGCCAGTCGTCGAAGACAAAGACACGGCTCATGTCGCTGTGGCACACGGTGCTGACCGCCTCGGCCGGCGACAGGCCCAAGGCTTCTGTCACCCCGATGATAATCCAGAGCAAGGCGCCAAAGAGGCAGAGCGTCTGAAAGGAGTCGGTCCACACCAAAGTCTTGATGCCGCCTCTGCGGGTATAGAGCCAGATAAGGGCCACCATCGCCACCACCGTGACGGCAAACGGTATGCCTGCGGCATCGAGCACATAGCGTTGCAGGATGATGCACACCACATAGAAGCTCACCGCCGCCCCCGACATTTTGGACAAAAGGAAAAACCAGGCCCCTGTCTGATAGGTGCGGTGGCCGAACCGGTGGCCCAGATAAGTGTAGATAGACGTGAGATTAAGCCGGTAGTAGAGGGGCAGCAACAAGAAGGCCACCACAAAATAGCCGATGACAAAGCCCATACACGTCTGCAGATAGGTCATGTCAATGCGCATGACCATACCTGGCACGGACACAAACGTGACTCCCGATATGGAGGCGCCCACCATACCGAAAGCCACCATATACCAGGGCGACCGACGGCCGGCCCGGAAGAAAGACTCGTTGGTCTCCTTCCGGCCAGTCGTCAACCTGCTCACACCGAAAAGCAGCAGGAAATAAGCCAATAGCGTTGTCAGTATCGTCATTTCTTTTCAGTCAATATCAGTCTTCGTCAGCATCTCCTTCCATCATCGACGAGAGATAGAAGGCATTCTTCTTGACAAACAAGGCGTTGGGGGCCACGTTGGTGACGGGGGTCACCTGAGTATAGCCAAGCTCGCTCACACCGGTTACCACCTCTACCGGACGGAACGTCTGGTTGCCTCCGTGGCGTGAGGCCAGCATATAAATGTATTTCTTGCCGTCTTTCGACACAATCGACTCATCGGGCATGGCCGTGGTCTCGTGAATGCCGATATTGACCAGTCCGGTAACAAACATGTCGGGCATCAGCCGGGTGTCGGGCTTGTGGGGCAGCGACACATGCACCTTGACCGCCTTCGAGGCGTCATCGAAAGCCGAGTTGATGTCGTAGATTCGGCCCTGCATCCGCACATTGCGGTCGTTGGTGAGGATGAGGTCTACCGTCTGCCCCACCCGTAGGTGGGGTATGTCCTTCTCGAAGACACGCAAGTCGCAGTGGAGCCGGCTGTTGTCCACCACCGTCATCAGGGATGTCTGCATGTCGGCATAGCTGCCCACACTCACCGTTATCTTGCCTACAATGCCACTGATGGGGGCCTTGACGGGCATGCAGGTGACAAAGCGTCCCTGGGCCGTGGTCTTCGGCGACACCCCGAGCTGGCGCAACTGGTGGGCCAGGCCTTGCACCGAGGCCCGGGCCACGGCATAGGCCGACTGGGCCTGCTGGAGTGTCTTCTTCACGCCGGCACCCTGTTCCATGAGCGTCTGCTGGC
>CALGHW010000208.1 GCA_937916075.1 uncultured Prevotella sp. | reverse complement strand
CGGGTGCACAGGGATTATAAAGCAGGGTGCCCACCTCGGAATATTCAGGATTCACCCGCAATCCGCAAGACACGGAAGGGTTGACAGCCTTCACCCGCTGGAAGAAGCGTTTCCATTGCCCCAACGAGTTGAAAGAGATATGGCTCGAGCACCGGGCAATCTCGTCAATCTCACCCTCGGTATAAGCCGGCGAAAAGGTATGGGCCGGAGCGCCAAACTCACGCCGGGCCAACAATGCCTCCGAAAGGGAACTGGCCGTTGTAGAATGTATGTATTCGCGGAAGATGGGGAACGTCTTCCACAGGGCGAAAGCCTTAAAGGCCAGGATAATTTCCACATCAGACCGCCGGGCCACATCGGCTATCAGGCGGAGGTTTCTCCTCAAGAGGGCTTCTTCCAACACATAAACGGGAGTCGTCACACCTTCAAAAGTATCTCGATTCACTTTCATTGATTCTATGCTATATTATAATTATTGAACAGGTACATAAATATAAAAAAGTTTCGCCCATGCCCGACACAAACGGCAAGCCTTCGGGCCTCCTGGCGAGGGGGCTACAAGCCCACACCGACAAAAGCGGAACGGCCAACAGCAAGAATGACCGAAATGATGACAGCCATACACGCCACCGGAGGCACACCGCCACAAGTCCAATCCGACACCAGATAACGATTACAAAAATAAGAAATATATGGCAAACAGCAAAGCAAAGGACGATGAAAAGTGGGGTTTTAGAGATTTAGAGGGATGAAAATTTTTATAATTCCTATAAAAGTATTACATTTGCAGAGAAATAGAGAGACACAGAGTCTAAAATATGAAACTTGTAGTAATGACCAAGCCCACGTTCTTCGTTGAGGAGGACAAGATTCTCACATCACTTTTCGATGAGGGAATGGAAAATCTACACCTGTACAAGCCAGGAGCCACCCCGATGTATTCGGAACGCCTGCTGACCTTGATGGACGAGGAGGTGTATGGCAAGATTACCGTCCACGACCATTTCTACCTGAAAGAAGAATACAGGCTGAGAGGTATACACATCAACGATGCCACCACGGCCGTACCTGCAGGATACAAGGGACATGTGAGCCGCACATGCCACACCATCGGTGAACTGAAGGAAGCCAAGCGGAAAACGGACTATGTGTTTTTGGCTGATGTCTTTGACAGCCTGTCGGACAAGTCACGGACAGCCGCCTATTCCTATGACCAACTGGAAGAAGCCGCCCGCAGCGGAATGATTGACAAGAAGGTGTACGCATTAGGAGGGGTCAATATCGAGACCATCCGCACAGCCCGCGAATTAGGCTTTGGCGGCGTGGTGGTATGTGGCGACCTCTGGAACAAGTTTGACATCCACCAGCAACAAGACTACAAAGAGCTGATGCTGCACTTCGAGCGGCTCCGCAAGGCAGTAGGATGACACGCCACAGAACAAGGACATATACAAAACATACAAACTTACATATAAGTAAAGATGAGCGCACAAAACTCTTACATGGTATTCTCGGGAACTAACTCGAGATACCTGGCAGAAAAAATCTGCCAAAGTTTAGGTTGTCCGTTAGGTCAACTTGTCATCACCAAGTTCTCCGACGGCGAGTTTGCCGTGTCATACGAGGAGTCTATCCGCGGACGCGACGTATTCCTGGTACAGAGCACTTTCCCGAACTCAGACAACTTGATGGAACTTCTGCTCATGATTGACGCCGCCAAGAGAGCGTCAGCCAGAACCATCAACGCCGTCATCCCGTATTTCGGCTGGGCACGCCAGGACCGCAAGGACAAACCAAGAGTGAGCATCGGCGCCAAGCTGGTGGCCGACTTGCTGAGCGTGGCTGGCATTGACCGCCTGATTACCATGGACCTTCATGCCGACCAGATTCAGGGCTTCTTTGATGTGCCTGTAGACCATCTCTACGCATCTGGTGTCATCCTCCCCTATCTGCAGAGCCTGAAGCTGAAGGATATGGTTATCGCATCGCCCGACGTTGGCGGCTCCAAGCGCGCCAACACCTATGCCAAGTACTTTGGTTGCCCGCTGGTGCTCTGCAACAAGACCCGCGCACGCGCCAATGTTGTGGAAAGTATGCAGATTATCGGTGACGTGAAGGACAAAAACGTGGTCATTATCGATGATATGGTGGATACAGCCGGAACCATCACCAAGGCTGCCGACATCATGAAGCAGGCCGGAGCCAAGACCGTGAGAGCCTGTGCGTCACATTGCGTGATGAGCGGTCCGGCCAGCGAGCGCGTGCAGAACTCCTCACTGGAGGAGATTGTCTTCACAGACTCTATCCCCTACACCAACCGTTGCTCAAAGGTGAAACAGCTCT
>CALGHW010000207.1 GCA_937916075.1 uncultured Prevotella sp. | reverse complement strand
TTGTTCCAGGCATACCGCTGTTCTTCATCTCTGTGCACTCCAGGATAACCTGCACTCTGTTGCCTTTAGCTTTCTTTGCCATAATAATTAGTCTCCTATCACTTTAATGTCCTTCCATTCGCAGTATCCCTTAGATACAGCCTGCTTCAGAGCAGCATCCAGACCTACTTTGTTAATCAAACGAAGGCCAGCAGCGCTGATCTTCAAGCTAATCCAGCAATCCTCCTCTACATAGAAGAACTTCTTGCGGAAAAGATTTACGTCAAAGGTACGCTTTGTGCGGTGCTTTGAGTGAGACACATTGTTTCCAATCTGTGCCTTTCTACCTGTAATTTGACAAATCTTCGACATGTCTATTTAATTTTTCTTTTTACTTTTTAGTAACTTATTCCAAACAGGATGCAAAGTTATAACTTTTTTTGGTTCCCGCAAAACTTTTGCCCCTAAAAATCAAATATTTAAGTAATATTTCTTTTTAGGGGCAGTTTATTAAGTTAATCTTGCTGTTTTTCGGCTTCAGCGGCTTGCTTTTCTGACAGGTAGTTCAGAAACATCTGCATAGCCTTGTTGGTGGCGATGGCAAGATTGATGTCGCGCCCAAAATCCTCCTCCAGTTTGAAGGTTCTCACGTCGTCCTTGGCTCCCCAGGCTATCCAGATGGTGCCCACGGGTATTTCCTTGGTTCCCCCGCCAGGACCGGCCACACCAGTAGCGGCAATGGCATAGGTGGTGTTCAGGGCCTCACAGGCTCCCACCACCATTTGGCGGGCTACCTCCTCGCATACGGCGGTTTGCTCTTCCAGCACGTCATGGCTCACCACCCTTGAAATACTTGGATGCGCCCGGTATGGAGATGATGGCTTCGGCGATACGTCCGCCCGTACAGCTCTCTGCTGTGCCCAAGGTTTCCTCTCGCTCCCAGAGGAGCTGGCTAATCTCTCTACTTGTTATCTTACTTTCAAAATCCATTTTTTACTCTTATGTGTTGTTGGATGTGTGTTTTCTTATTGGAAAGTGACCTTGGAGAAGGCCGGCTTGTCGATGCTGCAGAATTCCTTGTCAAGATACTTGAAATAGCCCACGATTCCTATCATGGCCGCATTGTCCGTGGTATAGCTGAATTTGGGTATATAGATGGTCCATCCATACCGGCGGGCATGGTCGTGGAAAGCGTTGCGCAAGCCATTGTTGGCACTCACGCCACCGGCCACAGCCACATGCTTGATACCGGTCTGTTTGACGGCCATCCGGAGCTTCTTCATCAGGATATCGACAATGGTAAACTCCAGACTGGCAGCAATATCCGTTTTATGGTTCTCGATAAAGTCAGGGTCGCCGGCCACCCCCTCGCGCAGGGAATAGAGGAAGGATGTCTTCAGCCCACTGAAGCTGTAATCCAATCCCGCCACATGAGGCTCGGCAAACTTATAGGCTTTCGGATTGCCCTGACGGGCCAGTTTGTCAATGATAGGACCTCCGGGATAGCCCAGTCCCATCACCTTGGAGCACTTGTCGATAGCCTCTCCTGCCGCGTCGTCGATGGTTTGTCCCAACACCTCCATGTCGTTGTAGGCGTTGACTTGGACAATCTGTGAGTTGCCTCCGCTCACAAGCAGACAGATAAAAGGGAATGGCGGTGCCGACTGGTCGTCATCACTCTCTTTAATAAAATGGGCCATCACATGACCCTGCAAGTGGTTAACATCAATCATCGGGATTCCCAATGCGCGGGCGAAGCCTTTGGCGAAGCTAACACCTACGAGCAGGGAACCCATCAGGCCCGGCCCCCGCGTGAAGGCAATGGCCGAGAGTTGCTCCTTGGTGATGCCGGCCCGCTTGATGGCCTGATCCACCACGGGGACCACATTCTGCTGGTGGGCGCGCGACGCCAACTCGGGCACCACGCCGCCATAGGCTTTATGCACTTCCTGACTGGCCGTCACATTGCTCAACAGCACCCCGTTGCGCAATACGGCAGCCGAAGTGTCGTCACAACTGCTCTCTATACCTAATATATATATGTCTTTCTTATTCTCTTCCATCATGCAAAACTTATTCTGTCAGTATCTCCACACCATGTTCCGTCATCAGATAGGTATGCTCCCACTGGGCGCTGGGCTTCTCGTCGCCCGTGATGACCTCCCATCCATACTTGTCGTCAGCATCAATAAACACCTTCCATGTACCCATGTTAATCATCGGCTCAATGGTGAATACCATACCGGGAACGATGAGCATACCGGTGCCCTTATGACCATAGTGCAACACTTCAGGTTCCTCATGGAACTTGAGGCCCACACCGTGTCCACACAAGTCGCGCACCACTCCATAGCCATACTTTTCGGCATGTTTCTGGATGGCGTGACCGATATCGCCCACAAAGCAATAAGGTTTGGCTGCCTCGGCTCCTATCTCCATACACTCCTTGGCCACCCGCACCAGTTGTTCCTTCTCAGGCGTGGTCTTGCCAATAATAAACATTCGGGAAGCGTCGGCATAATAGCCGTCGAGGATGGTGGTGAAGTCCACATTGACGATATCGCCCTCCTGGAGCACATCCTCCTCCTTGGGAATACCGTGACACACCACCTCGTTGATGCTGGTACACACACTCTTAGGGAATCCCTCATAGTTGAGACAAGCCGGAATGGCACCATGGCTGGTGCAGTAGTCATAACAAATCTTGTCAATTTCCAGTGTGTTCATACCGGCATGAATCTGGCGGGCCACCTCGTCGAGCACGCCCGTGTTCACCACTCCGCTCTTGCGGATACCTTCTATCTGTTCTGGAGTCTTGATCAGGTCACGGGTAGGCACTTCCTTGCCCCTGTTCTCCCAGTACATCACTTTCTTGTCAAGTTCTGTCGGCTCCTGGCCTGGCAGCACATGCCATTTTTTTTTCTTTCCAAACATTTTTATTATGCTTATAAATCTTTGCAAAAGTACAATAATTCCTTCAAATAACCCAATACCTTTGCATTTTCTTGCAGAAAGTTTATTAAATAGTGTTTAGCGTGAAGCCTTCACAAAAACACCAGCTCCACGCCAAACACACTGTTACCCCCGCAGACCGGCTGTTGGCAGAAAAAAGGGAAGTGGCTTCAGGCCAGCATCCTGCGCATATAGGTTCTCACCTCCTTCCGGGCCATGCCCAGACGGTTTTCCACGCTCTTGTAATTTTCATCGAGTTG